>JBOHST010000278.1:0-12114 GCA_050733375.1 Gemmatimonadales bacterium | reverse complement strand
CGTACCCCGGGCAGCGTGGCGAGCCGCTCGCGCAGCGCCGCCGCGAGTGATTGGGTGCGCTCGAATCCTTCGACGCCGACCGACAGGGCGTAGCGCGCCGCCTCGCCCAGTCCCAGCACCAGCGCATAGGCGAACTCCCAATTCTCGAACCGCCGCGCCCCGTCTGCGAGCGTGAAGGCGTCCGGGTCGGTCCAGTCCGCGCCGTGCAGGTCCACGAACAGCGGGTAGAGCCCGCGCTCGAGCGCCTGGTCCGACACGTATAGAAACCCGATGCCCCGCGGCCCACGCAGGAACTTGCGGCTGGTGGCGGCGAGGAAATCGCACTGCAGGGCCTGCACGTCGACCGGCATTTGTCCGACGCACTGGCAGGCATCCACGAGATAGGGGACGCCGATGTCACGGCACACAGATCCGATCGGGATGGCCGCCTGCACGAGCCCGGAGTTGGTCGGCACCCAGCTCACAGCGACGAGCTTGCAACGCGGGTTCCTGGCGAGCTGGCGGAGATGATCGGGGTCGACGCCGCCCTCGGGGAGGTCGGCGGCGCGGTGCACCTCGACGCCGGCGCGCCGCGCCAGCGAGAGAAACATGAGCTGGTTCGAAGGATAGTCGGCGCGGGTCGTGACGATCACGTCGCCGGGGCGGAAATCGAATGCGGACAGCGCCTGGGAAACGGCTACGGTCGCGTTTTCGACCATCGCGATGTTGCGCGGACCGGCGCCGACGAGCCGCGCCACGGCTTCGTAGCTCGCGCGCACGCGGGACGCGGCCTCGTCGGCAGCTTCGTGTCCGCCGATTTCCGCTTCGCGCTGCAGATGGCTGGCGACTACGTCCAACACCGGCTGCGGCATCAGGCCGGCGCCGGCGTTGTTCAGGTGCACCCGAGTGGCGCACCCTGGAGTGTCGGTGCGCCACCGGGCGAGGTTAGGTGAGGTGGACCGGCTTGTCATGGCCCGGAAATGTACAGGAGGCCAGGGTGGCCCGCGTTCCTTGGGTACTCCCGGCGTAATCCTGGTTACCTCGCCCCGGCCACCGCCGTGCGGATGTCTTCGCGCGCGCGCCCTCTGTCCTCAGCTCGGAGTGTCATGGGGTGTGCACGACCCTACCTCCGCGGGTGGGTCGCTCTCCCACCCAAAGGGATCGGTTCCGTTTCGAAGGGATCGGTTCCGTTTCGCTCCAAAGGGACTATTGATCTCCTCCGCCGGGCGGACCAAGTGTGATGGTCCTCATGTGCATTGCGAAGCAGGTTGCGCACATCCTCTGCGGCATTGCCGCGATTGCCCTCGTCCCGGCCTGTCAGACCGCGGACCGCACGGGTCCCGCTCCAGCCGACCCGTCAGCGATGGCGCTGGTTTCGGGGAACGGGCAGGCCGGCCTCGCCGGCCAGCCACTGGCTCAGCCACTCGTCGTTCGGGTGACTACCGCGTCGGGCGCCGGCACCGCTGGCGTCGCGGTCACTTGGGCCGTGACAGCGGGTGGCGGAACTCTCTCCGCGACCTCCACCATCACGGACGAGGGTGGTCAGGCGAGCGCCACCTGGACGTTGGGCGAGGTCGTGGGCGCCAACGCGGCGCAGGCGACCGCCTCGGGCCTCAGTGGCTCACCTGTGAGTTTCGCCGCCGCTTCGACGGCCGGTCTCCCCACCCAACTCGCGCTCATTTCCGGCAACAACCAGACCGGCACGGTCGGGCAGGCATTGGCGGAGTCCCTGGTGGTCGTTGCCCGCGATCGGTTCGACAATCCCGTTGGCGGGGCGACGGTGACGTGGGCGGTCAGCGCGGGGGGCAGCCTCGGTTCCACCACCGCCGGGCGCGCCGATGCCCAGGGCCGTTCGTCGGTCGCCTGGACGCTGGGGCCACGTGCCGGTGGTCAGATCGTGACCGCGAGCTTCCCTGGTGCGACCGGATCATCCGTCGTTTGCACGGCAGTGGCGCGCAGCGGTCCGGCCGCGGCACTCACGTTCACGGTTCAGCCGACCAACACGACTGTCGGGAGCGCCATCGCCCCCGCTGTTGAAGTCTCGGTGGTGGACTCCTTCGGCAACATCGTCATCTCGGCCCAGGACCCCGTGGCAGTTGCCCTGGGCGCGAACCCTGGTGGTGCGACGCTGACAGGCACGATCCAGGTCAACGCCCTGAACGGCGTGGCGGCGTTCTCGAGTCTCACTATCGATCGGAGCGCGGTGGGCTACACGTTGTCGGCCGTGGCCACCGGGCTCCCCGGCGTCACCAGCGCCCCCTTCACCGTATCGCCGCCACCTCCCGCGACCCACCTGGTCTTTGCCGTTCAGCCTGGCAACGCCGCTGCCGGCACGGCTATCGCGCCTCCCATCCTCGTGACCGCCCGGGATGCTCAAGGTCGGACGGCCACCAGCTTCGGTGGCAACGTGACGGTCGGCCTTACGGCGAACCCCGGGAGTGGGACCCTCTCCGGAACGACGACCGTTACCGCCACGGCGGGCGTCGCTACGTTCGCGGACCTCACAATTGACCGGACCGGTTTGGGCTACGCGCTGCAGGCCAGCGCCGGCGGTCTCGCGGCGGACACGAGCGCTCCATTCGAGATCATCGCGGGCGGAGGGGCGCGGCTGGTGTTCAGGGTGCAGCCTGCGGCGGTGACGGCCGGCGCTCCGATCAACACCCCGGGGCCGGGCGTCGTAGTGGCGGCCCAGGATAGCCTGGGCAACACGATCCCGAGCTTCACGGGAGCGGTCGCCATCGAACTCGGCGTCGATTCCAGCTCGGCGACGCTGTCCGGGACTACGACCGAGTCGGCGGTCTTCGGCGTGGCGACGTTCTCCGATTTGAGCCTCCACGTGGCAGGAGCGGGGTATACGCTGACCGCCACCGCGTCGGGCGCGGCCAGCGGGACGAGCGCGCCCTTCTCCGTCACGCCCGGCCCGCCGGCCCGACTCGCCTACACGGGTCAGCCGACCAATGCGACGGCGGGGAGCGCCATATCGCCACCCGTCCAGGTCACCGCGTTGGATGCACTCGGCAACCTTGCGAACGGCTTCACGGGCGCGGTCACCGTCGCCCTCAGCGCTGGCACAGGAACGGCTGGGGCAACGCTCTCGGGGACGAAGACTGTGACGGCCTCGGCCGGTGTCACCACGTTTGCGGATCTTGGCGTCGACAGTGTCGGGACCGGATACCAGCTCCGAGCGAGCGCCGGCACCCTGGCACCGGACACCAGCTCCGCGTTCGCCGTCGCCCCCGGACCCGCGAGTCGGCTCGTCTTCACGGTCCAGCCCGGAGCCACGACCGCGGGGGATCGCATCAACACGCCCGGGCCCGGGGTCGTGGTGACGGCACGCGACGCGTTGGGCAACACGGCCAGTAGCTTCTCGGGCGACGTGCGGGTCGCGATCTACAACACTCCCCCAACGGGCGGCGGACCGCTGTCTGGGACGACGACGGTCGGGGCGACGGCCGGGGTGGCGACGTTTTCGACCCTCAGCATCTCCAAGGCGGGATCGGACTATTCCCTGATCGCCACGGCGACCGGACTGCCGAGCGATGTCAGCGCGGCGTTCGACATTATCGGGGGTCCTGCGTCTCGGCTCGGCTTCACGGTGCAGCCTAGTAACGTCCTCGTCGGCGCCGCAATCGCTCCAGCGGTCGAGGTGACCGCGCTAGACAACCAGGGGAACACCGCCACCGAGTTCACCGGTAGCGTGACGATGACGCTGACCCCCGGCACTGGGTCGCCCGGCGCCCGTCTTACCGGCATGACGACGGTGACGCCGTCCGTCGGGGTCGCGATGTTCTCCGACCTCCGGATCGACAAGCCCGCGAACGGCTACACCTTCGGGGCGACCTCTGGGGCCCTGTCGGGCACCAGTGCGTCGTTCACCGTGATAGCGTTGGCCAGCATCACGGCGGTGGCCGGAGAAGGTCAGATCGGACTGATCGGATTCGCTCTGAACGTGCCACCGGCGGTCCTGGTGCGCGATGCGGCGAATCTGCCTGTGCCCAACCTGCCGGTCACTTTCGCGGTCGCGAGCGGCGCGGGCAGCGCGTCCGGCGTCGCGGTGTTCACCGACGCGAACGGCGTGGCCACTGTGGGCGGGTGGGCGGTGGGACCTGGCGCCAACACGCTGACGGCGACCGCCCAAAGCCCCGGCGTCGTCGGCAACCCGGTGACATTCACCGCAATCGGCGTGGCCGCGAGCTTCGACATCGAGATTCGATACCTCACGGGCGTTCCGTCCGACGTGCAGCAGGCCGTGGACAGCGCGAAAGCTCGGTGGCAGCGCGTGCTCTTCCTCGATGTGCCCGATGTGGGTGCCAATGTTCCGGCCGGTACCTGCGGACCAGGCACGCCGGCGTTCAACGAGCCGATCGACGACATCGTCATCTTCGTGCAGCTCGATTCGATTGACGGACCGGGGAACGTCTTGAGCCAGGCGGCGCCCTGCGTGGTTCGTGGCACCGGCCGCCTCCCTGCCATCGGGGTCCTGAGATTCGACAGCGCAGACGCGACGCTCGCCACCTCCGGCGGCGCCTTAGATGCCCTCGCGTTGCACGAGTTGGGGCACGTGCTGGGGTTCGGAACGATCTGGCCCGATCTCGCCCTTATTCAAGGCGCCGGGGGGGGCGACCCACATTTCGTGGGGTCACAGACGATTGCAGCGTTCGATCAGGCCGGGGGAACGAGCTACATCGCCGGCGCCAAGGTCCCCGCTGAGAATTGTGTTGGGGTTCCAGCGGGCGGCTGCGTACCGGGCACGCGGGACCGCCATTGGCGGGAGTCGGTGTTCGGCGGCGAGCTGATGAGCGGCGTCCTCAACGAGGGCCAGGGGACTCCGCTTAGCGACATCTCGGTGGCTTCGATGGGGGATCTTGGCTACACCGTCAATTACGCCGCCTCCGACCCCTACGTCTTGGGCCAACCGCTCGCCGGGGTCCGCGCTCACTCGCAGGCACGCCTGGAGCTCCAATACGATGTACTGGACCTACCAGTGGTCGTAGTAGACGCGCGAGGCCGGGTCGTGGGAACCGCGGCTCCGAAGTAGCCAGTGGCGGCAACCTCACGAATAAGTGTTTGACCAGCAATATGTTACGCAAGTATGGTAGATATTGGCCCAGCCCGTGCCATGGCTGGAGATAGCGATTTCGTGCTTAACTGACGCTCGGGAAAGTAGTTGCTGGATTAGTCTAAAGTAGATTTTAGACTTGACAGGATAACAGCTTCCCCTTACAGTGGTTCCGCTGTTCTTGTGACCTGCGTCACGCGCAGCATGGCCACGCAGCAATCAGCTGCATCCGCCGGGGGAGGTTCCGCAAAGTATGACCGGAGCTGTGAGTAAGTGAGGCTGTTGCTGCTCGACCACTCGACGGTCTCGGGACTGGTGGCCAGCGCCGAGGCGGACAGCGGCGCGCTGCGTGAGGTGTCGGAAGGCAAGGCACAGGTGGTGCTTGTGGATGCCGAGTTGGAGGGTCACGACAGTCCTCGCGCGGTGGAGCGGATCAAACAATCGAGTCCGGAAACGAGGGTCGCCGTGATGAACTTCCGGCCGGGGCCGGACCAGGTGGTCGAGCACATTGCGGCGGGCGCCTCCGGATTCATTCTGAAAGGCGCGACGGTTGAGGAGTTCGTGCGGACGATACGCTTGGTGGCCGACGGATTCGAAGTCGTCCCGCCGGCCCTGAGCGGTGCACTCTCGAACCGCGTCGCGCATCGGGCGAACGGTCGCCTCGAACCGGAGGCCGCGTCGGTCCAATTGACCCGACGCGAGCAGGAAGTGATTCGGCTGATCGCGGGCGGGTTGAGCAACAAGGAGATCGCGCAGGGCCTCCATATCGCCACCAACACAGTGAAGGGCCATGTCCACAACATCCTGGAGAAGCTGGCCTTACATACGCGGCTCCAGGTCTCGGTGTACGCACACCGGACCCGTCCGGGCGGGCCCGCGTCGTTCTAGGCTCGGCTGACCGCCCCAGGCTCCTCCTCCCCCGATCATTCGGCCTCTCCGCCTCACGGGATTGATCCACTTGGAGGGTCGACCCGGACCTGCCGGCCACCCTCCCAAAGCATCGGTCCCTTTTCGATCCTCACGAGTTATCCCGCGCGGACGGTTCAGAGACCAGATTCGGCACCCCGCTCGGCGGTGCCGCCGACGGGGAAGGAAGGAAGGGAGGATCTTGGATGCGATACAAGCCTCCGCCTGGACGGCTCGACTACGTCCCCGGAGATGTGGCAGCGCGCGACTTCGAGCGCGTCGACGGATCGTCACCGTGGCGCCAGTGGATGACCATGTCCGAAGCGGCGCGACGGGCCCGTGCTCGGGCGGAGCTGACAAGCGCTGGCGGCGACGGAAGCGGTGACGACGGGTTCGAGCCGACCATCGTCGGCGTCCTTCTCGCCGAGGTCGGCGGTGGCATCACCGAAGCAAACGAGACGTTCCTCGCCCTCACCGGCGTTGCGCCCCGCGACCTGCCGGTCAGCTGGGAGGCCGTCACCTCCGCCGAATCGCCGGTGCCCGAAGCGTCGAGAATGGAAGCCCTCCTCCGGAATGGGGGCGCCTTATCCTGGGAGACCGAGATCGCGGCCAGGAGCGGCGCTCGGATCCCCGTGCTCGTGGTGGCCGCGCGTCCCACCGAGAACGGGCGCCAGTATGTCGGGTTCGTTCTCGATCTCTCCCGGGCGAAGCACCTGGAGCAGGCGCTGTGGCGCAGCGAGGAGCGGTTCCGGGCGATCTACACGCACGGCTCCGTCATGTGCTTCACGGTCGTTCGTGACGGCACGATCGTCGCGGTCAACCACTCCGGGGCGGAGCGCCTCGGGTATCGCGACGAGGAGCTGGTCGGCGTATCCGTCTTCGCGCTGCTGCATCAGCAGGACCGCCCGGTGCTGCGCGAGCTGCTCGACACGGAGTCGCGCCAGACCGGCCTGGAGACGAGCTGCGATCTTCGCTTTCTGCGCAAGGACGGGCCCGTCGTGTGGGCGCGCGGCTTCCCCCGCTCTTTGCCGGCTGCCGACGGCCAGGTGCTGTTCCTGCTCGCCGGGAAGGATTTGGCCGAGGACAGCGAAAGCGAAGAGCGCCTGCTCGCCTATCAGATGCGGCTGCGGACTCTCACGTTGGAATCGGCGCTCGCCGAAGAGCGGCAGCGCCGCCGCATTGCCCTGGGCTTGCACGACGACGTCGGCCACAGCCTGGCGTTGGCGCGGATGAAACTCGCCTCGTTCGTGCAGCGCGATGGGGGGGAGCGCGGCCCGGAGCTCGGCGAGGTCCGGGGCCTGATCGATCAAGCGATCGGGTACACCCGCGCGTTGACCTTCGATCTTAGCCCGCCCACCCTGTATGAGTTAGGACTAGAGCCGGCGCTGGAAAGCGTCGGCGAGCGCCTGGCCGAATCGAGCGGCGTCCGCTTCGTGTTCGCATCCGACGGGGTGGTCAAGCTGCTGTCGCCCGAAGCGACCATCCTGCTGTATCGATCCGTCTCCGAGCTGCTGCGCAACGTCGTGAAGCACGCCCGCGCCCGCACGATGTGGGTCGAGGTCGCCAATGTCCAAAACCGGATCGAGGTCACCGTGGCCGACGACGGCGAGGGATTCGACCCGACGGAGCTGACCGAGCGTAGAGGTCGCGATCGGGGCTACGGGCTGTTCAGCATCCGCGAGCAGCTCCGGGCTATCGGCGGGCACCTCGACGTGGACACCGCCCCCGGCCGTGGCACGCGCTGCTCGCTGCGGGTGTTGCTCGAGTCCCCGGCGGTATGAACACGCGGATCCTCCTGGCCGACGACCATCGGCTCTTCCTCGCCGGCCTCCGGGCCTTGCTGGAGCGTGAGCCCGATCTGGAGGTGGTCGGTGAAGTGTCAGACGGGCTGCGCGCCGTTGGGGTGGCGGCCGAGACGCTGCCCCACCTCGTGATTATGGACGTGTCCATGCCGGGGATGAACGGGATGGAGGCCACGCGCCGCATCCTGGCGCAAGAGCCCCGCACGAGGATTCTGTGCCTCTCGATGCACGCGGAACGGCGGTTCGTGGCGGCGGTGCTCGAGGCAGGCGCCGCCGGCTATCTGCTCAAAGATTGCCTCGTGGAGGAGCTCATCCGGGCGGTGCGGGCGGTGATGGCCGGACAGGTGTACCTGTCCCCGGCCGTGACCGCACCGGTGATGGCGCACTACTCTGCGCCCCGGGCAGAGGAGGGAACGGGGGCGTTTTCGCGCCTGACCGATCGCGAGCGGGAGGTGTTGCAGCTCCTGGCAGAAGGTTATTCGACCAAAGCGATCGCTCAGCGGCTGGGCGTGAGCATTAAGACCATTGGCACGCATCGCGAGCACGTCATGCGCAAGCTGGACCTTCGCAGCATCGCGGGGCTCACCAAATATGCGATCGACGAAGGGCTGACGGCCCCAGAGCCGCACCACGCGCCCTGAGCGGTCGGGACTCAGGCAACAGGAAGGTTCATCTCAGCTTCTCCCCCATTCTCCCTCCGAGTGGCCCGCGCCCATCCTGTGAGGTATCCGAGCGCCCGCTGCAGATCGAGCCGGTGTGCTGGTTGTCACCAGGGAGAACGCCCATCACACGCATCGTGTTGGCCGACGACGACGCGCGGGTGCGCGACTACGTGCGGACGCTCCTCGCCCTGGACTCGTCGGTGCAGGTCGTCGGCGAGGCTGCGGACGGCGAGGGCGTGCTCCGGCTCGTGGAAGCCCTCGACCCCGACCTGCTGCTCGTCGATGTGGTGATGCCGGGCCTGAACGGGATCGGCGCCACCCGTCGGGCGCTCGCGACGAGCCGGCGCCTCAAAGTGCTCGTGTTTTCCCTGCACAGCGACAAACGGATGGTCGCGGCCGCCCTCGACGCCGGCGCTTCGGGTTATCTGCTGAAAGACCATCTCGACGAAGAGCTTTTCCAGGCCCTGGGGGCCCTCGGCCGCGGCGAGCGGTACTTGAGCACCGCCCTCGGCGCAACGTGACGCCGGGCCGTCAGGCTTCTTGAACCTCCAGATCAGCAATCGGCCGATGGGCAAGCCCCGTGTTTCGAGCGATCTGTACGTCGTATGTGAAGTATCCCCGAACCGGGAAGCGCCCACGACGGGCGCGGACATCTGGCGAGCGCGAGGAAGAGGGGGTCAACATGTTCGGCAGTCCTAGGCATCACGCTGGAGGCTTCAGGAGTCGGGTTCGGTTCTCGACGGCGGGCGCGTTTGGGGTGGCCGCTATGTTCTTCGTCTCCGGCTGCAACCCGGAATCGACGGCGCCGCGGCAGGTGGATTGGGGCTCGATCTCCGGGCAATTCGTAGGGACCCCGCCCATTGATGGGATAGCCGGCGAGGAGCTGCCTGATCCAATCCAAGTGTTGGTGCAGGATGCCGGTGGTCCCGTCCAGGGCGTGACCGTGGAATGGAGCGTCAGGAGCGGCAACGGTTCGCTGTTCGTGTCCCACTCGTCCACCGATGTCAACGGGATCGCCTCGAATAGATGGACCCTCGGGACCGATGCCTCGCTCACCCAAACGGTGCATGCGAAGGCAGTGTTGTCGTCGGGGGAGAAGAAGGACTTTGGTGATTTCTCGCTGACGGCGATTGCCGGTCCACCGACCCAGATCGCGATCACGGGTGGGGACCTTCAGAAAGCGAAGCACGGCACGGCAGTGGCGAACCCGCTGCAGGTGCAGCTCAAGGACAAAAACGACAATCCGGTTCCGTTCATCCCCATCACGTTCGCCATAGCGACCGGCGGTGGGAACCTGAACGGGAACCCGGCTCAGGAAACGCCGACGGGCCTAGACGGCGTGGCGTCCGTGACCGGGTGGGTGCTCGAATCCACTCCCTGCAAGAACACACTCGTGGCGACGGTGACGGGCTTTCCCGGGATCGGGACGGCAGTGATCTTCAGCGCCACGGCGCAGGACTGCTGGTCCACGCAGGCGTCGCTGCCGGGTCCGCAAACGCTCCTCGGGGCGGCGGTCGCCAACGGTTTCCTCTATGCGGTGGGCGGGAGCAACGCGGGCGGTGTCAATGGTGCCACCTCGGCGTTCATCCCGAGCCTCAACGTCTGGGCCCAGAAAGCCCCGATGTCCACGCCGCGGGAAGGCTTAGCGGTGGCCGTCGTGGCCAACCGGCTCTATGCCGTCGGCGGGTGTGCCACACGACAGGTCGGGACGTTCTGTCCTGCTCCTCTCTCCACGGTCGAATCATACGACCCGGCGACCAATACCTGGACGCCTGGGTTGGCCCCGATGCCGACGCCACGAGCCAACCTCGCTCTGGCGGCCTTCAGTGGGAAACTCTACGCGATTGGTGGAACGACTCTTTTTGGTGTGAGCTCGGCCGTCGAGGCCTATGACCCGGGGACCAACACTTGGACGGCGGTGGGCGCGTTGGCTTCCATGCCGACGCCGCGGGGGATGCTCGCCGCTGGCGTGGTCGGCGGCCGGATCTACGTGGTGGGTGGGGTCGATGGTACCAACTTGACCCAAAATGCGGTCGAGGCCTATGACCCGACGCTTAACACGTGGACGCCTGGATTGGCTCCGATGCCGACGCCGCGACTGCAGCTGGCCATCGGCGTCGCCGGTGGTCTGCTGTATGCCGTGGGCGGGTCGACCTCCAACGGCTTCGGTCTCGCGCTGCAACCTTCCCACGCGCTCGAAGCGTACGACCCGGTGGCCAATACCTGGACGGCAGCTGGCGCATTGGCCGCGATGGTGACCGCGCGCTTCGGTCTAGCCGCCGGCGTGGTCGACGGGGTCGTCTACGCCGTGGGCGGGACTGGTGCCGCTCCGACCGGTGCGACGGAGGCGTATACTCCGTAACGCAGCGATGAGCGTTGTCGTGACCTCGCGGGGCGCCGGGTGCCGCGCGAGGTCGCGTCGTTTTGGCGCCTGGCTTGCGTTGTTTCGGTCATTCCCGCAAGGAATCGACTACACCCTTCCCGCCTTCGCGCCCTATCGTCGGGCATGCTCGCCCGCGTCCGTTCCGCCGCCGTGCTGGGAATCGATGCCTATCTGGTCGAAGTCGAGACCGACATCGCCAACGGCCTCCCCACGTTCGCCACGGTCGGACTACCCCAGGGGGCGGTGAAGGAGGGGCGGGAGCGGGTGTACGCAGCCATCGCGAACACGGGCTACACGTTCCCCTTGAAACGCATCACTGTCAATCTCGCTCCCGCCGACGTGCGCAAGGACGGGTCCGCGTTCGATCTGCCGATCGCCGTCGGCATCCTCGCCGCCACCGAGCAGATCGCCGCCGGGCGGTTGGGCGGCGTCGTGTTGCTCGGTGAGCTGGGTCTCGAGGGCGCGATTCGCCCGGTGCGCGGCGCGCTGCCGGTGGCGCTCGCCGCGCGGGCGGCGGGCGCCGAGGCGCTGGTGTTGCCGCGAGAGAACCTCGCCGAGGCCGGTGTGGTAGCCGGGCTGCGCGTGCTGGGCGCGTCGAGTCTCGCCGAGCTGGGTGATTTCCTCGATGCGAAAGCCGAGCTGCCGGCGGCGGACGTGGATGTGTCCCGCCTCTTCGCCGAGCGCGCGCGGGACGAAGTGGACTTCGCCGAGGTGAAGGGTCAGCCGCACGCCAAGCGCGCGCTCGAGGTGGCGGCCGCGGGGGCGCACAACGTGCTCATGGTGGGTCCGCCGGGGTCGGGAAAGACGATGTTGGCGCGCCGCCTCCCGACGATCCTGCCGAAGATGAGTCTCGAGGAGGCGCTCGAGACGACGAAGATTCATTCGGTCGCGGGGGTGCTGCCGCTGGGCGAATCGCTCGTCGCGCGGCGGCCGTTCCGCGCGCCGCACCACACGATCTCCGACGCCGGGCTGATCGGGGGCGGATCCTATCCGCGGCCGGGCGAGGTGAGCCTCGCCCACGGCGGCGTGCTCTTCCTGGACGAGTTGCCCGAGTTTCGCAAGAACGTGCTCGAGGTGCTGCGCCAGCCGCTCGAGGACGGGTCGGTCACGATTGCTCGCGCGGCGATGAGCCTCGCCTATCCGGCGCGCTTCATGCTCGCGGCCGCGATGAATCCGTGTCCCTGCGGCTGGTTCGGCGACCCGCAGCACAGCTGCTCCTGCGGCGCGGTGGGCGTGCAGCGCTACCTGGCCCGCGTGTCGGGCCCGCTGCTCGACCGCATCGACATCCACCTCGAGGTGCCGGCGGTGCACTACCAGGCTCTG
>JBOHST010000277.1:0-7301 GCA_050733375.1 Gemmatimonadales bacterium | reverse complement strand
GCCGGGTTTGCGCGACTTGCCCCGGGGGTCGCGGGCCTGGACGGGCGTTTCCCGCTCGCGCCTCCCGAGTCCATCGACCGCGACCTGAAGCGTCTGCGGCAGGTGGTGGCGAGCGCGCCCGCGACCGTGATCCTGTGCGACAACGAGGGCCAGCTCGAGCGGTTGGAGGAATTGCTCGGCGACCGCGGGGCGACGCTCGCGGTGGGCGCGCTCGATGCGGGATTTGTGCTCCCGGACCTCCGGGTGCTCACCGACCACGAGATCTTCCGTCGCGCGCGTCGGCTGCGGCGGCCACGACGCTACCGCACGGCCAGTCTCGCCGCGGCGGCGCGACCACTGGCCGTCGGTGAGTTCGTCGTTCACCTCGAGCACGGCATCGGGATTTTCCGCGGGCTGCAGACGATCCCGGTAGGCAAAGCGACGCTCGAGGTGGCCGTGGTCGAATACGAAGGTGGCGACCGGTTGAACGTGCCGCTGTACCGTCTGGACCAGCTCGAACCGTACCGCGCTCCAGGCAACGGGGACGCGTCACCGCCGCGACTGCACCGGCTCGGCAACACGACCTGGCAGCGACAGCGGGACAAGACGCGCGCGGCGATCCGCGCCATGGCGCAGGAGCTGCTCGAGCTGTACGCGCGCCGACAGCTCGCGCCGGGCTACGCGTTTCCACCTGACACGCCGTGGCAGCGCGAGCTCGAGTCGGCGTTCCTGTACGAGGACACCCCCGACCAGGTGCATGCGACGCTCGAGGTCAAGCGCGACATGGAGCGGCCGCGGCCGATGGACCGCCTGCTCGTGGGCGATGTCGGTTACGGCAAGACGGAGGTGGCACTGCGCGCGGCTTTCAAGGCGGTGCAAATCGGGAAGCAGGTGGCGGTGCTCGTCCCCACCACGATTCTCGCCGAGCAACACGGACGGACGTTTCGGGAGCGGCTCGCCGACTATCCGGTACGGCTCGACGTCCTGTCGCGCTTTCGCTCGGCTCGCGACACCAGGGCCGCCCTCGCACGACTCGCCGACGGCACCCTCGACATCGTGATCGGTACCCACCGGCTGCTCTCACCGGACGTCCGGTTCAAGGACCTGGGCCTCGTCGTCGTGGATGAGGAGCACCGCTTCGGGGTGCGGCACAAGGAGCGGCTCAAGGCATTGAAACTGGCGGTGGACGTGTTGACGCTCACCGCCACCCCGATCCCGCGGACCCTGCACCTGTCACTCGCCGGGCTGCGCGACATGACGATGCTCGAGACCGCACCGAAGGATCGCTCTCCAGTGCTGACGTTCATCGAGCCGTGGGACGACGGGTTACTGGAGGAAGCGATCGCGCGGGAGCTGGACCGAGGGGGGCAGGTGTACTTCGTGCACAATCGCATCGAGACGATCGACACGATCGCCGCCCGAGTGCAGTCCCTTGCGGCCCGGGCCCGGGTCGCGGTGGCGCACGGACAGATGAAGGAAGCGGAGCTCGACCGGGTCATGGCGCGATTCGTCGCCGGCGAGGTGGACGTGCTCGTGTCGACGATGATCGTGGAGTCCGGACTCGACGTCCCGAATGCGAACACGATGATTGTGGACCGGGCGGATCGTTTCGGGTTGGCCCAGTTATACCAGCTGCGTGGCCGCGTCGGGCGCAGTCACCGGCGGGCCGCCTGTTATCTGCTCGTGCCCGACCTCACCGACCCGGCCGCCGAGGATCGGCTGCGTGCGCTGGAGCATCACACGGACCTGGGATCGGGCTACCGCATCGCGCTCCGTGACCTGGAGCTGCGCGGCGCGGGGAACCTCCTTGGCGCACAGCAGTCGGGACACGCCCAGGCCGTGGGGTTCGACATGTACCTGCGATGGTTGGAGGAGGAGGTGCGGGCGCTCCAAGGCAAGGGGGACACCGGGTGGGGCGCCGGGGCGCCACCTGAGGTCGTGCTGGACCTCCCGGCGCATTTGCCCGACGGCTACGTGGCGGATCATGCCGCGAAGCTGGATGTGTATCGGCGACTGGCGCGGGTAGAGAGGCCTGGCGAGATTCCAGCCGTTCGCGAGGAGCTACGCGATCGCTTCGGCCCCCTGCCACCAGAGGCGGAGCGGCTGCTCCTGGTGACGGAACTCCGCGCGCTCGGCGCCCGGACAGGACTGGAAACGGTTCTGGTGCGGGGCGACGAGGCGCGGCTCACGTTTCGGCGCGGTGCGCACCCGCGGATGGCCGGGCTGACCGCGGCGCTCGACGCGGTGCAGTTCGAGGCCGATGTGCGCCGGGCCGTGCCCTTGTCGCTGCGGCTTCGCCGCCTGGGCGGAGAGGCCATCGGCCCCGGGTTGGTGCGCGCGCTCACCGCGGTGTCCGCAGACCTATTATGAGGAAGAGGAGTCACGCTATGCGTCGATTGGGGTTGCTGGGACTGGTGCTCGCCCTGGGCGGGTGCAAAGTGCTGGGGGATGCCTTTTCGGCGCACCCCTCGGCGGCGGCGCGGGCGGCCGGTCAAACCCTATCAGTCGATCGCCTGGCGGAGATCGCGTCGAGAGTGAAGGGCATGCCGCTCGAGCCGACGAACCTGACGCGGCTGGCGAACGCCTATGTCGATTTCATGTTGTTCGCCGCCGCCATGGCCAATGGCGAGAACCTCGATGACACGTCGATCGTGGCGCATGCCATGTGGCCCGCGGTCACGCAGCTGAAGCTCGAGCATTTCCTCGAGCGTCTGAACACGAGCCAGGCGCCGAGCGATCGGGAGATCGATTCGATCTACAACGCCGGCGAGCTGCGCGCGTTCGCGCACATTCTGATCACGGTGGCGCCGAGCGCGGCGCCGCCGGCGGTGCAGCAGAAACAGGCGCAAACGGACGGCTTGTGGCGCACGCTGCGGTCGTCGAGTGCGGCGGCCTTTGCGGCGGCGGCCAAGCGCACCTCAGAGGATCCGGGGTCCAAGGTGTCCGGAGGGTATCTGGATGTGAGCTGGCGCGGGCGCTTCGTGCCGCAGTTCGAAGACGCGGCGTGGCAACTCGCTCCGGGCGCGATGTCGGGCGTCGTGCGGACCAACTTCGGGTTCCACATCATCCGCCGGCCCCCGCTCGCCGAGATCCGCGACACCTTCGCCGCGAGCGTGCGGAGCATCATCGTGGCGCGTAACGATTCCACCTACCTCGCCGACCTGAACAGACGGCGGCAGGTCAAGGTCTCGAAACGGGCAGGGGAGGCGATCCGCGACGCCATGCAGGACCTCGGGGCCGCCGGCAACAGCACCCGGCGGCTCGCCAGCTACAACGGGGGCGAGTTCCAGATGAAGGATTTCGTGCGCTGGGTGTTCGCGGTCGATCCGCGCATCAGGCAAGCGCTGCCGTCGGCGAACGACTCGATGATCGGCTCGTTGGTGCAGCAGATGGCGGAGCGGACCGTCGCCATCCGGGAAGCGGATTCGGCCAACGTCCAGCTGGCGGACTCGGAATGGGCCATAATCCGCTTCGATTACGACTCGAGCCTTACGATTCTGCGCGCAATGCTTGTGCTCGATCCCACGATGGCCCGTGACTCGGCTACGACGTCTGATGGCCGCGCGCGGTTCGCGATGGCGCGCGTGAACGCCTTCTTCGACCGCGTGGTCGGGGGCCAAGCCCAGTTCTTCCCGATCCCGCCGCTGCTCGCCCAGGTCCTGCGCCAGCGCGGCGAGTGGTCGATCGACGCCGCGGCGATCCGTCGCGCCGCCGAGCGGGCCAGCGCGTTGCGCGCTGCGACCGATTCGCTGCGCCCGCCGGGGGCGGAGACTCCAGGGACCGGCATGCGCCCGGCGCCCGGTCCGGCGCCGGTGCCTCCGGTGCCGGATTCGTTGCTCCAAAGCCCACCGTCGCGCCGGGTCTTGCAGTGACGCTGGTGGCGGCCAGGTGGAGAGTCGCCGTGGTGTTAGCGGCTACGCTGCCCGTGGCGGCGCGGGCGCAGGCGCCCGTGCCGGTGGACCGGATCGTGGCCGTCGTCGGGTCGCGGCCGATTCTCTCGTCGCAGCTCGAGGAGGAGCTGGCCCAAGCTCAAACGGCGGGCCAGGTGTTGCCGCAGGATTCCGCGGGACGCGCCGAGCTGCGGCGCCGCATTCTCACGTCGCTGATCGACATGGAGCTGCTGGTCCAGCAAGCCGAGCGTGATACGACGGTGAAAGTGACGGAGCAGGAAGTGCAGGAAGCGGTCGAGCAAACCGTGAAAAACGTGCGTGGTCGCTTCGCCTCGGAAATGGAGCTGCAACGGCAGCTGCGCCTCGCCGGGTTCGGCAGCGCCGAGGAGTGGCGCCGCTGGCTAACGGAGAGCCAGCGCCGGGCCATCATGAGCCAACGACTTCAGGAACAGCTGCGGCAGAAGGGCATCCTCAAACCGATCCCGCCGACCGACGCGCAGATGCGCGCGTTCTGGGACGCCAGCAAAGGCCAGAGTCAGCGGCGCCCCGCGGTGGTGTCGTTCCGGCAGGTCGTCATCCTGCCGCAGCCCGATTCCGCGGCACGACAAGCGGCGTGGGCGACCGCCGAGTCGCTCCTCACGGCCCTGCGTGGCGGGGCCGACTTCGCCACCGTGGCGCGCCGGTTCTCTGCGGACTCCACGACGCGGGATTCAGGCGGGTCGCTCGGCTGGTTCCGCCTCGGCACCATGGTGAAGGCGTTTGAAGCCGCGGCATTTCGACTCCGGCCCGGCCAGATATCGGATGTCGTGGAGACCGCGTTCGGCTACCACATCATCCAGGTGGACCGGATCCAGCCGGCCGAGCTGTTGGCGCGGCACATCCTGATCTCGCCCGTGATCTCGCCCGCGCAGATCGCGGCGGCCCGGCAACGCGCCGAAACGGTCCACGCGGCGCTCGCCCGTGGTGCGTCGTTCGACTCGCTGGCGCGCGCGGACGGCGACGAGAACGCCCCCAAGCTCGCCGAGTCGGTGCCGATCTCGGAATTGGGCCCGGACTACCAGCAGCTGTTCGCGCGCGACAGCACGCTGGGCCTCAAGCCCGTGCTGGCGACCGCGCCGAGCGGCCCGCGGCCGCAATTCGCCGTGCTCGAGGTGACGGCGCGTCTCCCGGAAGGCGAGCTGGGGTTCGAGGACGTGCGCGAGCAGATCCGCGGCCGGCTCGCCCAGGACCTCGGCGTCCAACACTACGTCGACCTGCTGCGTCGCCAGACCTACATCGACATCCGGCTGTAGCGGTGGCCCGCCGTCCACGCCTCGCCGTCACGCTCGGCGACCCGCGAGGGATCGGCCCCGAGGTGGTGGCGCGGGCGCTTGGCGAGGCGGCGCTCGCCGCGGACGTGGTGCTCGTCGGCCCGGACGACCAGATGGGTGGCATTGCGGCGCGCAGCCGCCTGAGCGTCGGCGAATGGGGACAGGACGCCGGCCGAGGTGACGACGCGCGCGCTACGGCCGCCGGCTTGCTGTCGGTGCGCTCGATCGAACGGGCCGTCTGGCTGGCACGCGCCGGCGAAGTGGACGCGGTGGTGACCGGCCCGGTGGAGAAGCGCGCCCTGCATCTCGCCGGCTATCGCTTCCCGGGCGTGACCGAGCTGCTCTCCCACCTCACCGGCAACACCCCGACCGCGATGATGCTGACGGCCGGCCAGCTGCGCGTCGTGCTCGTCACCACCCACATGGCCCTGCGCGAGGTGCCGCTGCGGTTAAGCCTGGAAGGGGTCGTGGCGGTCGGCCGGCTCACGGCGACCGCACTGGCGCGCTGGTGGGGACTGACCGCGCCGCGACTCGCGTTGTGCGCGCTCAACCCGCACGCCGGCGAGGGCGGCCTGTTCGGCGACGAGGACGAGCGTATCCTGCGTCCCGCCGCCGAGCTGCTCGGGGCTGCCGGCCCGCTGCCGGCGGACACGGTGTTCGTGCGGGCGTTGCGGGGGGAGTTCGACGCGGTGCTCGCTCCGTATCACGACGTAGGCATGACGGCGGTCAAAGTCGCGGGGTTCGGCACAGGGGTGAACGTCACCCTGGGACTACCGTTCCCGCGTACGGCACCCGATCACGGCACCGCGTTCGACATCGTCGGGAAAGGCATCGCAAATACTGGGTCGATGCGTGCGGCGCTGGAGCTGGCGACGCAGCTGGCCGAGCGGGGCATGCCTCGATTGGGCTAAGCGCGCCGTTCGACTTTCACCTTTCCGACGCGCCGTCCTTCCATTTCCACCACCTCGAACGTAGCGCCTTGCAAGTCCACCCGGTCTCCGGTTTTCGGGAGACGCCCGAGCTTGCCGAACACCACGCCACCGATGGTGGTGTAGTCGGTGTCGTCCAGCTGCAGCCCGTACGTCTTGTTGATCTCGGAGATCTCGGCGCTGCCGGAAATCAGCGGCGCGGGCGTGCCGCCGGACGTGCCGCCGCCTGGCGCATCGAGGCGGTCGTATTCGTCGTAGATCTGTCCGACGATCTCTTCCAGCAGATCCTCCATCGTGACGAGCCCGGCGGTGCCGCCGTACTCGTCCAATACGATGGCGAGGTGGACCTTCTGCCGCTTCATGTCGGCCAGCACATCCTCGACCTCGCGCGTCCCGGGCACGAACAGTGGGGGGCGGACGATCGTTTCGAGCGGCCGGTCGCTCTGCTCGGGCCCCCGCAGCGCGCGCAGGATGTCCTTTGCGTGCACCGTGCCGACGATGTCATCCAGCGACTCCCGGTACACGGGGTAGCGCGAACGCCCCGCCGTGGCGACGCGGTCGGCGGCGTCGGCGAGCGACAGCGTTGCCGGCAACGCCACCATCCGGGTGCGCGGCGTCATCACCTCGCGGGCGTTTTTCTCGCTGAACTCGAACACGCCCTCGATCATGCGCGCGTCCTGGGCGCCCATCCGGCCGGTTTTCCGGGTCTGCTCGACCAGCATCATGATTTCCTCCGGGGAGTGGACGCGCTCGTGCTCGGTTGGGGCGCGGGCGCCGAACAGCCTCAAGATGCCGTTGGCCGTCCCGTTGAGGAGCCAGATGAACGGGTTGGTCGCGATCGTGAAGACGATCAGCGGCGGCGCCACCCAGCGGCTGGTCTGCTCCGGATGCAGCAGGGCCAGCGCCTTGGGCGCCAGCTCGCCGAGCACGATGTGGAGGAACGTGATGATGGCGAACGCGACGCCGACCGCCACGCTTTCCGTCGCGATCACATCGACCGGCGCGGGGAGCCCCGTGAACAGGTACTCGATGGTCCCGGCGAGCGCCGGTTTGCCGATCCAGCCCAGCCCGAGGCTCGCCACAGTGATGCCGAGCTGGGTCCCCGAGATGTAGCGGTCGAGCGATTGCAGCGCCTTCTTCACCACGACCGCCCGGCGGTCCCCCTTGCGGATCATCGCCTCGATGCGGGTGCG
>JBOHST010000276.1:0-5340 GCA_050733375.1 Gemmatimonadales bacterium | reverse complement strand
GCGAGGCGCAACAGGTTGTCCGCCTGCGAGCCGATGTCGGTGCCCGTGATGCGGTGTCCACCGTGGCGTCCGAGGATGAGCAGGCTCGGCTGAATCTCCTCCGCCCATTGCAGCACGACCTGGAACGGCTTGCCGATGAGGATCTGGGGGACGAGCTCTACGTCCGGGAACTCCTTCGCCATCACCTCGGCGCGCTTCAGGTTCGCCTGGGAGAGCTTGAGCAGTCCCTTGTCGATGATGTTGTTGTGAAGCTCTTCCTGCTCCTCGAACTTGAACACCTTCGACGCGCGCTCCGACAGGACGTCCTTGATGTTGCCGAACACCGCATGGTGGTACTCGACGTCGAATGCGCTGCACACGAAGAGCTTGGCCTGGAACGTCCGGGCCAGCTCGAGCCCGACCCGCATCGCCCGGTAGCTGTACGAAGAGCCGTCCACGCACACCATGAGCTTTCCCCCGGTGAGCGGTTTGTCGTTGCGGACGACCAGGAGATCCTTCGCGACGCCGCGGGACACGCGGGCGACGACCCCGCCGAGCTGCGAGTACGGCTGGCGTCCGATCCCGTGGGCTCCGATGACGAGCACGTCGTAGTCGCGCCCGGATGAGCCGGCCACCTTGTCGGCCTGCTCCTCGTCCTCACCGACGATCCGCCCGTCTTCCCCGAGCCGGACGTCGCTGCGAACCTTCTCGCCCCCGTCGTAGTGCGAAGCGATGTTGGGGTCGAAACCGATGAGACTCGGCAACTGCCCCGCGCCCCGGTTCACCTCATTGACGAGCTCCTCATAGTTGATGCCCTCGAGCAGCTGCCGCCGCAACGGGACGCCGCGGGCGGCACAGCGCTTCTCGACTTGGTCGAGGAACGAATCGGAAATCAGCTGCAGGCCCTTCTCGATGAGCTTGTCGTGGACCTTGCGCTGGCGTTTGATCTCTTCGGGAGTCTGGAACTTCGCTGGCAAACCGGTCTCGAGCTGGCGGAACCGGATGTCGTGCAGCCGGGCCGCGTAAACGTGGCTGCCCGTGATCCGCCCGTTCATCCCGTGGGCCGCCGCGAGCTCGATGGCGCGGTCGACGGCCCAGTCCGAGTGCTGCGAGTTGTCCACCGGAACGAAGACTTCCCGATACATGGTCACCCTCCTCGGGGGGTCAGGGCACGAGCTGGTTGCCGGTCGCGTCCCATACGAGCAACGCGTCCACCGGGCACGCGTCGCAGGCGGCGATGAGCCGCTCGCGCGCGACCCGCTGCGGCTCGACGAACGTCACGACGCCGTCGTCGTTCACATGAAACGCCTCCGGCGCGACCGTGACGCAGTCGGCGAACGCGACGCACAGCGACGGGTCGATCGCGATCCGGAGATCGCCGACCTCACGCTCGATCGTCGCCATGCTACATCCCTTCGAGACCCAGGTCGCCCCGTGCCCGGTCCATGACTTCGGGCGTGATCTCCGCGATCCCATGCTGCGCGGCGTAGTCGGCATAAATCCGCTTCACCATACCGCGCACGAAGGTGGGAACGCGGGACAGGCGCTCCACGGCGGCGCCGCTCCACACCGACCGGCCTGGCTGGTCCTCGTCGACGAATGCGTCGTCACGGCCCTGGATCGCGCTACGGACCATCTCGAGCGGCGGCGCGTCGAGCGTACGGCCCCCGATTTTCACCCCCAGCGAGCCGACGAGCTGAGTCTCCATCGGGTTCGCGAGCAGCGCCACCGACCGGCCGCACCGCGGGCAGCGAAACGACGCCGCGAACGTGCCGTCCCCGGGCACCTGCCGCTCGGCGAACTGCATCTGCTCGTCGCAATCCAAGCAAAGAAACTTCACAGGCGCTCCGCCAGCCGGTGCCAGGTGTCGGGTGTCGGGTGCCAGGGTATCCGGGCCAGCACCGGAATCCCGAACTCTTCGGAGAGGACCCGGCCCGCGTCACCCGGAAACTGAGGCCCCACCATGTTCTCGACGAGCCCCAGTGCCGGCGCGTCGCGCTCGACCGCGGCCCGGAGCGCTCGGCGCACCGCGTCGCAGGATTCGGCGGTCGGAATAGTGACCGTCAGCACGTCAGGCGGAGCGGGGAGGAGATCGCACAGCTCGTTGAGACGCTGCAGCCCCGGTGGAAGGTCGACGAGCAGGTAATCGAGCGCGCCCCACGCGACGTCCCCGAGGAACTCGCGCAACGCCGCGGCTTCCAGGGCGCCCCGCCACACGAAGCTCTCGGCCTGGGGCCCACGGAACGCGAGCGGCTGCCCCTCCTCCAGCAAATGCGCCATCGAGACGCAACGAACCCCGTCCACCCCCGCGCGGGGCTCGACCGCATCGTCGCCTACGCGCAGCGGGCCAGCAGCCTCGAGCAGGCCCGCCGCGGTCGGACCGTTGAAGTCGGCGTCGAGCACGCCCACCGCACGGCCGGTGCGGGCCAGTGCGGCGGCCAGGTGGGCGGTCACGAAGCTCTTGCCCACACCGCCTTTGCCGCTCATCACCGCGACGATGCGTCGCACCGAGCGGAGACGGCTCTGGACGCGGGCGCGCTGCGCGCCCACCTGCTCCGCGATGCCGGATTCATCCGGGCCGGAGACCTCGCGATAGGTCCGGAAGCTCATGGGTTATACTCTGTGCGATCCATGCGCCGGCTCCCGCTGCCTCTCGTGATCCTCGCCGCAATGTTCGGCGTCGCCATGGTGTGGCTGGTCATGGCCTCGCTCGTTCCTCCTGGGGTGCTCACCTTCGAGCCGCGATTCGCGCCTCGACGCAACGCGCAGGCGGTGGACACCGTCACCATCGACGGCCGCGACGCCGACCGCTGGGGGTACTTCGCCTTCGGGCGAGGCCCGCTCGTCCCGCCAGACACGGCGGGGTGGGACCTCGCCGTCCGTCGATTCCGGGTGATCGCGGCGGGAGAAGCGGCCCGTCTCGACACCATCGCCTTCGACTCCCTCGCCCACGCGCCGCCCGATGGGTTCGTGGCGACGACGTTCGACCGCGATACGCTCAATCGGGCCCTCGCGCGGTGGTATCGCTACAGCCTGTTTTCCCATTTGTTGCACCCGAAACAGCTAGTGTACGTCCTCCGCTCGCGTGCCGGGCGGTACGCCAAACTGGAATTCCTGAGCTACTATTGCCCCGGCCCGGAGCCGGGCTGCGTCACGTTCCGCTATGGGCTGCTCGAGCCCTAGTGTCGTTCCAACTTGTTTGCCCAAAGTACTTGGAGCGAGTCCTTCAGCCGGTTGTTGAGATAACGCTTGCCTTTGCCCGTTTTCAGGAACCGCTCTCGCCGACGGGCATCCGCGGCATTCAGGCACGCCTCGTCATAGAGGAGTTTCAGGGGACGCCGATGGGCGGTGGAATGCACTCGGCCCGCGTTGTGGTCTCGGAATCGCGCTCGCAAGTCGCCGGTCGAACCCGTGTAGAACCGTCCGTCTCGTTCACTTATGTAGCACGTAGGTGTACTCCATACCGGGGCTCTTCTTGGCGTGAATAGTTGGAACGGCACTAGTCTCCGTCCTCGGTTTCTCCCAAGGGGTGGGCGGCCAGCGCCTCCCGGATGTGTGGATGCACGCGCCACAGGTAATAGCCCATACCGACGGCCGCGAGCGCGTTGCCGATCGCCACGTTGATCCACGCCAGGGCGCCCAGCAGCGACTGGGCGACCGTGGCCACGAGGATGTAGAAGCCGACTTCGAAGATCGCGAAGAATATCACGACCAGGAAGAGCGTTGCGGGAACCTCGTCGACCAGCGCCGCCAGCGCCGCCGCGGCCGACCCGACCAACCAAAACGCGATCACGTGAATCATCGAGTAGCCGATCACGGTGGAGAAGACGACCTGCACCTGGGTGGGATCGCGCAGCCCCCAGAACACCGCCGACCCGAGCAGCGCGGGCGTGTAGAACGGCCGCCCGTTGATGGTGTCGACGATCAGGAACCACAGGGCCACGCCTGCGGCACCGATCAACCCTGCGATGAAGCCTTCCTGCATGACCCGCTTGAGGAAACCCATTCATTCCCCCCGGACGACGGCGTCGGCGCACCAATATACGGGTCACGTGGGAGGCCGCGAGGGGCTCGCGAACTCGATTTGGGACCCGCCTACGTCGACCGGCCAGTACGGCGTGAGGGAGTAGCCCTGAACGGTCTCGTCCATCCCCCGCTCCGACTTCGCGACGGTCGCGATCGGAAATGACCAGACGTCGGCCGCCGGCGTGCACGTGAGGGTGACCACCCGCGACACGGAGATTTCCGTGGCGAAGAGCGCGCCCTCCGGAAATGCGGCGGCGTCCCAACGGTAAGTGACGCGCAAACCGCCCCGGGCGTCGAACCGGAGCTGTTTGACGAGCCCGCCCGCTTCGACTCCTCCGGGAGCCCGGCACGAGACCGTCACCGCTTCGGCCGAAGCAGACACCGCTGCGTCGAACGGGGTGCGAGCCCAGGAGCGCAGCGTGCGACGATCGCCGGCGGCATAGGCCTCGAGCGCGAGATTGGCCGGCAGCAGCCGGTCGGCAAACATCGCGCGGTCCTCGGCGTCGACCGGCGGCAGCGCCGTCAAGCGAAGCGACCGCTCGAGGTCGTGAATGCTGGGCGTCCCTTCCCCCTTGTCCGCCGCTGCAGAGGCGGCGAGGGCCGACTCATGGTAGGCCTCGCGACGTCGCGTCAGCACGTCCACGTAATTGACCCCGAGCGCAAACACCGTGTACTCCTCGATCACGGCGCCGCGCTGCGGACTCACCAGCGCCGAGAACGCGGGCGAATGGACCCAGATCTCCGGCCACCCGTCTCCGTCGAGGTCGATGGTCTCCCAGGCAAGGGACTCGTTCCGGCGCAGATCCCGCTCGGCCGCGGCGAGGTTCTGCCACACCGCCGCCCGCAGGTGCGGCAGGTAGAGCCCGCCGAAAACGCCGTGCCAGTAAGCGTCGTTGCATTGCGCCCGTCCGATGGCGCGCCGGGCGGCGGCAGGATCGCCACGCTGCCGGCACATGGTCGTCAGGGCCTGCATCTTCTTGTGCATCCGGTTCGCTTCCGGATATCGCACCAGGAAGTTGTGCCAGTGCGCGCCCCGAACGAGCGCGCCGTCCGGACCTGCAATACGGTCCCCCAGCTCGCCCTCCAGACGCGCGAGGCGTCCCGCCGCTGGGGGCGAAAGAGACCACGTTTCCATTTCCCGGTACGATGCGGTCGGCAAGTAGGCGAGACCGCCGCTCGGGACATCCCGGACCGCTTCCCCGAGAGTGGAGAGCCGGATCTCTCCGCGCTCCCGCAGCTCTCGCATGGCGTCGATGAACTGCCGCAACCAGCCTTTGGTGAATACCCATTCGTGCGTGCCCGGCCAGCCGCCGAATTTCTCTCCGTCGTCGACCA
>JBOHST010000275.1:0-2140 GCA_050733375.1 Gemmatimonadales bacterium | reverse complement strand
CGCGTTTCTCTCCGCCATAGGGCTCCTCCTTCCGGCTCGCTGCGGACGGGCACTTCACCTTTGGGTTGCCTTCCTTGAAAGGCGGGCGCCCCGACGGAAGCCCCGCTGAGATATCCCCAATGCAATCTAGGATCGGTTTGCGGTGGTGTGACCTGCGCAGGAACCGGGCCCGAGCACCCCGACAGTTCTTGGCCCTTGAAGGTCGTGGCAGCCTAACGGATGGCGCTTAAGCTGCGGCGCGCTGAAAAAAGATTCATTCCTCAATCTACGCGCGCCGTCAGCTTCAAGCGCGTGTTAGGCGGCGCCCCCAATCACCGGGCGTCAAATGGTTCCGATACGGCTCGCGGCGAACCGTCGCGCTCGTAGGACATTACTAGACGGTAAACACCCGGCTCGACGCAACAGAGACCCGTTGCTCCACTAATAGTCGCCCCGGATGTCAGTGAGATCGGTACTGTACTGTAAATCGCCAGACACAAACCGCCACCAATCTCTTCCCACCGCACTCCATCCAGCGTCTGGACGCGAGGGGACGCCTGGCCGTCGCAACCGCGAACGTCCTCGCTACCAGAGCCTACGTTCGTTACCGTAAAAGACACGTCAAGAAGACCGATCGAGCTGAGAGAGGCGCGGTCAATGCGTGTGACTAGCGTCGTGTCGGGACCTAGGCGCTCCGAGCAGGCGACCAGCGCGGCGCAAAGCACGGCAGCAGGGGATACGCGGGAGTGGCTCATTACAACTCCTTATACCCAGTCTAACCAATCTCGAGTCACTACCGGCGCCGCCTAACGGATCGCGCATAAGCTGCGGCCTGCGGCGGCCGCAGACCAGACAAACCTGTTCCCTCTCAAGCGGCCGCCGCGGGCCGTCAGCTTCATGCGCTGGTTAGGCGGCCCCGTTTCATGGCGATGAAAGGCGAATCGAATCCACGACAATCAGGTAAGCCGTTCCTGCTGGATATACGGTTCCGTCCACCTTCACTTGCTTTCCAACCAGGGCTTGGAGCGCCTGGACGCGGCGGTCGGCATCGTGGTTGAACCCGAGTAGATAAAGGTCACTGTCGACGAGAAGTGCCGGTTGAAAACTGCGATCCAGGTGCTGGCGGGAGCAGTTAGCCTGCGCAGAATCAGCCAGTTGTTGAGCGAACACGCACAGCGGGTCCGCAAGCGTGCCAACCATGATGATCTTGGCACCGCGGGGATGGTGGTGCGCCTGGGCCTGAACCGAAGCAGTACCTGCAGCCAGAACTGCAGCGAGAATAAGAGGAGTTCGAGGCATCGTCCGTACCCGGGGTGTGTCGGGGCCGCCTAACGGATCGCGCATAAGCTGCGGCCTGCGGCGGCCGCAGTCAAAGAAGACCCTTCCCTATCAGGCGGCCGCCGCGGGCCGACAGCTTCATGCGCTGGTTAGACGGCAACCGCCTCACCGCAGTGGCCCTCCGCTCAGTTGCGTCACATAGCGAAAGCGAACGGCGCAGCCGTGCAACGCCGCGGGAACGAACGACCACCGCATGAAAGTGTGGCGAGCGACGAACTCCGCATGATGAGTCGTTGAATAGATGACCATCAACGTGTGACTATCGGGGCGCCCATGTGCCGTCACGACGAAGCTAATGCGAGCGGTGTCCTTCGCTCCCAGACGGTCAGATGGGAGGGTGATCGTTCGCACTGATGCAGGTGTGACTCGACGGACGGAATCAGCAGAGGTATAGACTGTGGAATCCCCGGTGCATGGGGCGAGCTGAGCTGGGCGTTGCGGTGCGCAGGCAATCACCGTGGCTAACCCCAGGAGCGTTGAAATCGCTTGTTGACCTGTTGCCATTGCGGTTGCCGTCTAACGAATCGCGCTTGAGCTGCGCGGCGACAGAAAAGATTGCTTCATTACCCTAATCTACCGCCGCGACAGCTCCAAGCGCTGGTTAGGACTCCGCCTCATCGCACTCCCCGCCACTGGGCTTCCTTTGACTTCTCGCTGCGTTGGGGCGCGCCACCTGTGGTGCGTCCGTTCGGGATATTCAATGCCCCGGCGGGACACCGCTGAGATCTTGCCTTGATGAGAGAGAGCGTCCGCGGTGGTGTGAAGTGTGCTGGAGTGCAGCCTGGGCACCCCCAAAAGCATTAGGCATTTCAAGAGTAGTGGC
>JBOHST010000274.1:0-7594 GCA_050733375.1 Gemmatimonadales bacterium | reverse complement strand
GATCTGCGGCAGCGTTTCCTGCGCAGCGCGTTCCCCGGCCGCGATCAATGCCCCCGGATTGCTGAAGTCGGCGAAATTACTCACGTGTGCCTTCGGCCGCACCACGAAATCGGCGTCGCGAAGCTGGGCTTCCTCGAGGAGATGACGCGCCAGCGCATCCGCCAGGACCGCCGTCGAGATCGCGTCGCTGTCGGCGTTGGCGTACCACGCGGCCGAGGCCGCGTGAAGCCGCCCTTCCCCACCTATGGTGGCCGTTGTTCGCGACACTGGCGTACACGGGACTACGTGTCGGCGAAGCGCAAGGCCTGTGCTGGAGTGACGTTCGCCTGTCGGAGCAGCTCATCATCGTGCACGACAAAACACGCCGCCTCAAGACATCAGCCAGCGCGAGCGTGGTGCCCATTCCCTTGCCGCTGGCTCGTGTCCGGGCAGAAAATCGGACACCGTACCCTGGCGGACCAGCGGACCCGGTCTTTCCCCACCCACTCGGCTCTTATCAATTGGCCCAGCGCATCTTCCAGCGTGCCTGCCGCGAAGCTGGGCTGCACGATGTGCGGATCCACGACCTGCGGCATACGTTCGGCGTCCACTGCGCACAGGCCGGCATTCCCATCGTGCGGCTCCAGAAGCTTATTCGGGCATTCCACTCCCACCATGACGCTGCGCTACATGAAAGTATGCGCCAGAGAATTACTTTGTTGAGGACGCAGCCCGAGTTGCGGCAGCCTGTCGGGTGCCAGCGATCGAGAAGCTCTGGCACAAGCGCAGCTCTCGCGGCAGGGACTGAAGCGAGGCTTGTTCTGCGTGAGTATGTGCCACCAACTCTGCCACCAGTAACCGAACGATGATGATCGGTGACGGGTGGTAGGGGTTGCATAACACTAGGTGCCCTGCGAATTTCCGCCCTCCAGGGAGAGGTGGCCGAGTGGCTGAAGGCACCGGTTTGCTAAACCGTTATAGGGCTTAACACCCTATCGGGGGTTCGAATCCCCCCCTCTCCGTTGATGCAGGTGCCTCCACGCGTCCGCTTCGCTCCCTCCCCCACGGGATACCTGCACGTGGGAGGCGCCCGTACCGCCCTCTTCAACTGGCTGTACGCCCGCCACAGCGGCGGCCAGTTCCTGCTGCGCATCGAAGACACCGACAACCAGCGCTCCACCGACGAGCACACCAAGGTGATCCTCGACGGCCTCACCTGGCTGGGGCTCGATTGGGACGAGGAGCTGGTGTTTCAGGGTGCCCGCATCGCGCGCCATCAGGCGGCGGCCGATCGGCTCCTCGCCGAGGGCAAGGCCTACTTGGACGAGGGCGCGATCCGGTTCCGCATGCCCCCGGGCGAGATCGCCTGGGACGACGCCGTCCACGAGCGCATCAGCTTCCAGGGCGAGGACCTGAAGGACTTCATCATCCTGCGCACCGATCGCACGCCGACCTACAATCTCGCGGTGGTGGTGGACGACGTGGACTCGGGCGTCACCCACGTGCTGCGCGGCGACGATCACATCTCGAATACGCCCAAGCAGATCGCCCTGTATCGGGCGCTCGGGGCTGAGCCACCGATCTTCGGCCACGTCCCGATGATCAACGGACCGGACGGCAAGAAGCTCTCCAAGCGGCACGGCGCGACCGCGGTGGGCGACTACCAGCACATGGGGATCCTGCCCGCCGCGATGCGCAACTTCCTGGCGCTGCTCGGTTGGAGTCCGGGCGGTGACCGCGAGATCCTGACCCAGGACGAGCTGGTGCAGCTGTTTTCGTTCGAGGGAATGCTGAAGAAAGCGGCAGTCTTCGACACAACCAAGCTCGAGTGGATGAACGGTCAGTACCTCTCGGCGGCGACCCCCGAGTCGCTGCTACCCATCATCGCGCCGCAGCTGGCGGAGCTGGGCGTCACCGCCGCACCCGAGGCGATGCTGCGGGCGATCTCGGCCGTGAAGACCCGCTCGCGCACCACCATCGAGGTGGCGCGCCAGGTGGCGGTTCGGCTGGACGCGAAATTCGTCACGCCCGATGAGAAAGCGAAACAGGAGATCGCCAAGGACCCGGCGGGCCACCTGGCGGCCCTCGAGGCGAGTGTCGCGGCCCTGCGCGACGCCGCCTGGACGCCGGAGGCCCTCGAAAAACTGCTGCGCGCCCTCGCCGAGCAGCGCGGCGTGGCGGCCGGGAAGGTGTTCCAGCCGATTCGGATCGCGCTCACGGGAGGCACGGTGAGCGAGCCCGTGAATGAGCTCCTGTATGTGGTGGGGAAAGAGGCGGCGTTGAGGAGATTGGAAGTTGCCGCCTCGCGGGCAACAGGCTGAAGCCTGACCCCACACTGCAGTGCGCTTAAGCGCAGCGCCTCCTGGGCCCACTCTTCAGAGTGTGGAATAGCGACGCCACCCTACTGCACCGCGCTGGCCGTATCGCCCTGCTGCCGCCGCTGCGCTTCGCGCTCGGCCTGCTTGCGTGCCCGCAGCTCGGACACATAGCGACGAAACTGCTCGAGGTTCTGGGCCCGCGCGGCGGCCTGCATCAGATCCGACCGCATGTCGGCGAGGTGACGCTGCCGCACCGCTTCGTCGTAATTCCCCGGCGGGAGCAGGCTCCCGAGCAGCGCCAGCGCGACCGTCGGGATCTTGATCCCCGCCACGTACAGCCCGCTCGCGTCGAGCCCCCAGACCGGCTTGCCGTCCTCGCCGCGCACCGTCCACGACGGCGGCCGGTTTTCCCGCTGGTCCGCATCGATGATGACATTGAGCGAGTCCACCATCGCTCGCAGCCGCCGCACGACCATCGAGTCGCGCGGAGCGCGATCCTCGTACAGCGCCGCGGCGATGTCGCCGGGCAGCGCGGGACGCGGGCTCACCCAGAGGCGACCGTCGCCCGCGAAGGGCGGCACGATGAACCCCTGGCGTGCGCGCGCCGCGGTGGGGCTCGGCGCGGGTGGCGCAATCGGCAACGAGTCTGGCGGCTGCGTGAGGACCACGGCCTTCCCCCGGGGCTTCCCGAGATGGGGACGCGTCTCCGGCCCCCGGCCGGCCCGTACGCCGGCGAACGGCGGCAGCTCGGGCTCTGGCGCGAGCTGGATGTAGCTCACGTTGGGGATGTGGGTGAACTCGATCTGCAGGGCGAGCGCGATCCCGAACGCCGCCACGTGTACCAGCGCGGCGACGATCCAGGCTGTCGGGAGCCTGGTGCGTTTCACCCGCGTCTCAGACAGCGGCCAACACCCTTCCGAGCCGCTGGGCTGCTTCCACCAGCCGCGGCCTCGCGACGGTGAGCGCGATGCGGAAAAAGCCCTCGGCGCCTGCCCCGAACCCCGTACCGGGCAGCGTCACGACGCCGGCCTCCTCCATCGCGCGCCGTTGGAACGCCGCCGACGGCAGTCCATCAGGCAGCGGGATCCAGAGATACATCGTGGCTCGCGGGGTCTCGGCCTCGAACCCTTCCGCCCGCAACGCCGCGACCATCGCATCACGCCGCTCGCGGAACCGCTCCACGTAGTCCCGGGACAGCTCCTCGGCGCGGTCCAGCACCGCGGCACCGGCGGCCTGCACGGCCATGAACGCCCCGGTGTCGGCGTAGTTCTTGATTTTGGCGAGCGCGACGATCAGCTCGGGCCGCCCCACTGCCCAGGCGAGCCGCCAGCCCGTCATACAGAAGCTCTTCGAGAGCGAATGGAACTCGACCGCGACGTCCCGCGCGCCGGGAATCTCGAGAATGCTCGGCGCGACGTAGCCGTCGAACGTGATCTCGCAGTACGGGTTGTCGTACGCGATCACGATGTCGTGCCGGCGACAGAACGCGATGGTGCGCTCGAGGTAGTCGCGCGGCGCGATCGCCGCGGTGGGGTTGTTCGGGTAGTTGAGGTAGACGAGCTTCGCTCGCTTCACGACGTCGGCCGGCAGCTCCTCCAGCTCGAGCAGGAAGTCGGTACGGGGCGTGAGCGCGTACAGATGCGGCGTCCCGTTCGCGAGCACGGTGCCGCCGTGATATACCGCGTACCCCGGCTCGGGAACCACCGCGACGTCGCCCGGATCGAGCAGGGCCATGGCCAGATGCGCAATGCCTTCCTTGGAGCCGATCAGGGGATGCAGCTCGGTGAAGGGATCGACCGACAGCCCAAAGCGCCGCTTCATGTATGCCGCGGCCGACTCGCGGAACGCCGGTAGTCCGAGCTGGAATCCGTAGCGGCTCATCGCGGAGTCGCGCGCCGCCCGGGCGAGCGTCTCGACCGCGACGGCCGGTGGAGGGAAATCGGCGTCCCCGGCCCCCACGTCGATCACGTCCACGCCCTGTTGCAGCAGCCGCCGTTTGATGGCCGGGATTTCGGCCATCGGATAGGAGGGAAGATGGCCGAGTCGTTTGCTGAGCCTGGTCAACGTCGCAGCTCCGTGCGCCGAGAGTCGCTGTGTCCTGCGCCTGCACCACCATGAATCTACACCGCCGCAGGTCAGCGATCCCGCACCCGTGGCTGGAACAATCCCCGCGTCTGGGCGATCGCGTCCACCGCGACCAGCAGTCCTTCCTTTGGAAGGGATTGCACTCCCAGCACGAGACCCGCGGGGGGATTGCGCTCGGGGAAGAACTCGACGCCCGCCGCCCGGATGATGCCCAAGTCGGTCGGTTTGTAGTTCACCACGTACACGTTGAGCTTTACGACGTCCGCCGGAGTCGCCCCCGCGATGCGCAGCACGAACGCCAGATTGGCGAACGCCTGGCGCGCCTGCGCGGCGAGATCTCCCGGCCCGACCAGCTGACCCGCACTGTCGAGCGCCACCTCGCCCGAAACGTAGATGGTCAGGCCGACCTTGACGGCATGGGTGAACCCGTCGAGCCGGGCCAGCGTCCCCGGATTGATGTAGCGGGGACCGATGTCGGCGTCGGGAGGCGCGCCGTAGCCACCACCCCCGACCGACGCGCACCCGAGACCCGTCGCGGTGATTGCCACCACGCTCCACCACACTGGCCGCTGCGCGCTCATTCCGTCGCTCCTGAAATCGAGGCCCCGATCCCGTGTCGGGCAAAGAACTCCTCACACGCCGCACGGACGTCTTCCCAATTTCCCACGGCCCGGGTGGCCCTTGGGAGTCCCTGCAGCACCATCGATCCATATCGCTTGGTGACGACACGCCGATCCAACAGCACTACGGCTCCCACGTCGGACTTGCTGCGGATCAGCCGTCCGAATCCCTGTTTCAGCTTCAACGCCGCGTGCGGGACCAGGTAATGTGTGAACCCGTCCAGCCCTTGCTGTTCCAGCCGCTCCACCCGCGCCGCAGTGAGCGGCTCGCTCGGCACCTTGAACGGCAGTTTGGCGATGATCAGCACCCGCAGCGCCCGCCCCGGCACATCCACCCCCTCCCAAAACGAGTCGGTGCCGAGCAGGATCGCCGACCCCGCTTCACGGAACTTGCGCAGCAGCCGGTCGCGTTGATCCTCTCCCTGCACCAGGAGCGGCCAGCGGCCGCCGACGCCGTGCCGAACCGCTGCGGCGGTCCGGCGCAAAGCGCCGTGGCTCGTCAACAGGCAGAACACGCCGCCATCCGACGCCTGCGCCAGCTCGAGCAGCACCCGCGCTACCGCCGCATCGTGGCCCCCCGCGTCTTCGCGCGGCTCGGGCAGATCGGTGGGGATACCGAACACACATTGGCTCGCGAAATCGAACGGCGAGGGAAGAATCTCGCGCACCGACACGCGCCCGGGCGGGAGCCCGAGTCCGAGCCGCTCTTCGAGGAACGCGAAATCTTCACCGGCCGCGAGGGTGGCGCTCGTCAGCACCACCGTCTCGACCCGATCGAACAGCGCCTCCTTGAGGATCGGGGCGAGGTCGAGCGGCACCGCGGCGAGGGCCAGGTTGTGGGCTTTCCGGCCGCGGCGCTCGAGCCAGCGCACCGACGCGCCCATCACGGCGTCACGGCCGGGTCGCAACGCGGCGGTGAGCCCGCGCGCCGCCAGATCCAGCCGTCGCACGACCCCCCGCAGCTCGCCGATCAGCGCGGCCGGGCGATCGGCTGCGTCCTGGAGCGTCAGCCGGTCGGCGATCGTCTCCACGCCGTCGCGCAGGCTGCCGAACGCCACCAGCAGGTTGTCCAGCGCGACGTCCAGTCCCTCCGGCCACACCGAATCGTCCGCGAACTCCTCGGTGAGACGCAGCACCACCTGCCCCCCCGGTGCCGCATGCTCGCGCTCGAGCCGTGTCGAGAGGCGCGCAAACAGCTCCTCGGCGCCGCGGCGCGCGGCGCGCAGCGCGTCGAGCAGCTGCTGCTCTAGCAAATCGCGGCTCCCGGCGCTGAGCAAGTCGTCGCGCGCCGTGAGCTCGGCGTGCAGCGCCGGCAGCAACCCGCGTCCGCCGCGCTCGAGACGGCCCAGGAGTCGCTGCACCCCGAGCTGCGAGACCTGAGCGCCGAGGTGCGTCGCCGCCACGTCCTCGACGTGATGCGCCTCATCGAGGATCAGCCGGCGGTAGGGTGGCAGCACCGCCGCTTCAAGCCAGTTGTCGGCCGCGAGGCGCACCGCGATATCGGAAGCCAGCAGGTGATGGTTCACCACCACGACGTCGGCCTCGGCGGCGCGGCGGCGCGCCTGGAACACGAAGCAGCGCTCGAAGTGGGGACACTTGAGGCGCGTGCACAGGTCCGACTCGGCCGCGACCGCGTCCCATACCTCGTCCGACGGCTCGTCGGTGAGGTCGGCGAGACTGCCGTCGGCGCTGCGTCCCGCCCACGCCGCGATCGTCTCCAGCTCCGCCCCGCGATCCGACTCGAACAACGATTCCTGCGCGCCGCGCGCCTGCTCGAGCCGCGCGAGACAGAGATAGTTTCGCCACCCCTTGAGCAACGCGAAGGTCGGCTCGTGCGCGGGAGTGGCGAGGGCGCGGGCGAGGATCGGCAGGTCCTTGCCGGCGAGCTGCTCCTGCAGGTTGATGGTATTGGTCGAGACGATGGTGCGCTCGCCGTTGGCCTGCGCCCACAGGAGGGCGGGCACGAGATAGGCGAACGACTTCCCCACCCCGGTACCGGCCTCCAACAGCGCCACGCCGCCGTCGTTGTAAACGTCGGCGATGTACGCCGCCATGTCGCGCTGCGCCGGGCGGTCTTCAAACCCGCCGACCTCCGCGGCGACCGGGCCGTCCTCGGCGAGCAACCGCGCCACCGCCACCGGATCGAGCCGTTCCAGCGCCTGCGCGCGGGGGCACTCGACGACGACGTACAGCTCGGTCACGTCGTTGTCCACGATCCCGAACCCCACGCCATCGTCGTGCAACCGGGCCGCCACGGACAGGTCGGCGCCGGAGGGCTCGAGCACGCCGCTGGGATGGTTGTGGAGCAGCATCTCGCCGCGCCGCGCGGAGCCGGGGAGCGCGAGCACGGCGTCCACTGTGCCGCGCGCCACCACCCGCGCATCCACGATCGCGCCGTTTGCATCGAGCGACGCGACGAACGAGACCTCCCGCCCGCGTGCCGCCGTGATTTCGACGAGCAACAGCTCCCGCACCGCCGTCGCGAGCCGCTCGACGCTCACGTCTTGAGCTCGCGCTTCTTCGCCGCCGGGAACAGGACGTTATTGAGGATCAGCCGATACCCCTGAGAATGCGGGTGCAGCGAGAGATCGG
>JBOHST010000273.1:0-5098 GCA_050733375.1 Gemmatimonadales bacterium | reverse complement strand
TGACCGTCGACCCATCGTCACGGCCGTACACCGCGAAGTCGAAGGTCCGCGGGGCGCGCAGCGCTTTGAAGCGGACGAAGTCGGCGGCGAAGGCGAATGGCTGGGCATAGAACTGGAAACTGAGCGTTGGCGTGAACGTCACGCTGACGCGCGTCGTGAGATCCACTTGGTGCTGCGACAACTCTCCGAACAGATAACGGGCATCGAACGTGGCGACGGCCAACGGGTCCGGAAACGCGCCGATGAACTGCGCGGCGCTCGGAAGACCTGCCCCCAGAGCTGTTCGCGCCGCTGCGGGAACGCGGCCCCTTCGGTCGGGTCGATCTGGAGAAACCCGCCGGCGGGGGGAGCCGCTTGCCATGCTCCATCATCGAGCCGGCCGTCCAGCGACGGTGGCTGCTGAACCCGGACGGCGGTGACGGTTGGAGGAACCCGACCGTTGGCGTGGCGCAGCGCCACGGAATCCACCGGGGCTTGCGTCGCGAGTGCCTGGAGCAGAACCGGGACGAGAGACATGGCGCGCCCTCGAGAGCTTCCCCCTAACGATGCGGAGAAAGCCCGGGAGGGATGAGGGGCGGCGCCGTCAGGGTCTGGTCAGCAGTTCCTCAAACAGGGCGAGGGCACGCGGGTCGTTCGACTGGCCGAGCCAGAAGATGGCGCGGCGGCGGAGCACCGCGTCGTGGTGCGTGCGGGCGATACGGAGCAGCGCCGGTACGCCTTCTTCACGCGGTCGCTGCGAGAGCGCGAACACCGCCTGCTCGCGCACCTCGCGGTTGATCGTGTCCTCGTCGACGAGGGAGTCGAGTCCGCGGGTGGCGGCTTCCTCGGCGGCCTGGGAAACCCAGAAGACCGCCTGCCGTCGCGTCTCCGTCGCCACGTCCTCATCCCGGGCGATGCGCAACAACTCGGGCGCCACGTCGGTGCTGTCGGCCAGGGTGGCCGCGAAAATCGCCCGGCCGCCCGTTTTGCCCGCCGAGCGGCGCGCCAGCGAGAGGAAATAGCGGGCCGCCTCCGGCGCCGATACGGTTCCCAGATCGGTCACGTCGGGACGGCCGACCGAGCGGCCTCCAACGGTGACGCGCACACCCACCATCGTGCCGCGGCGCACGTGGAGCTCGACGCGCACGGGCCCAGAGTCGCAGACGTCGCGCCAATCGGCGTCTGAGACATCCGACATGTCGCCGTTCACCTGTTGGCGGCAATTGCCGCGGCCGCAGTCCCACTGAATGACGTTGTGACCATTGCCCGACACGCCGGGCCGCGCGGCGTAGGCGAACCGGACCAAGCCGTCGGACGTGGCGGCCACGCGCGCGGCGAGCGACTGCCCGTCGCACGGGCCGGTAACCGCCACGAGCAGCGCGAGCGCCGTCACTGCGGACCGGGTCGTCATTGGTTGATGATGTCGAGCAACGCTTGGCGCGCGCGCGGGTCGCGCGATTGGCCGAGCCAGAACACGGCCTTCTTCCGCAGCTCGCGGTTGGGGTCGTGTTGGGCGATGTCGATGAGCTTCTCGACCGCTTCGCCCTCACGCCGTTGCGAGTAGACGAAAATGAGATGTTCCTTGATCTCCTCGTTACTCGTGCGGTTGTAGAACGCCGTGAGATCGCCGAGCGCGGCGCCGGTCTGGCCGGCCCAGAACAGAGCTCTCTTGCGCATCTCGACCGGTTCGCGCTCGTTCTGCGCCAGGTCGAGCATCCAGCGTGCGTTTTCCGCTGACCCCATCTGGCTGAGGGAGAAGATCACTTTTTCCTTCAGATCCTCGTCCGACAGGCGGGCGTACAGCCCGCGCAGGAACGCCGCGTTCTCCGCGGAACGCTGTTGCCCGAGCCAGAAGATCGCGTGTTGTCGGGCGTCGGCCGAGCCGTCGCTCCGCTCGGCGAAATCGCGCAGGATCTGCCCGGAGCGCGCGCCGCGGATCTGCGACAGCGCGAAAATCGCCTTTTCCTGCAACTCGGGATCGGTCGTCGTGTGCAGGATCGAATCGAGCGCGCTCACCGCCCGTTCGCTCCCCACCTGCGACAACCAAAACACGGCTTGCTGGCGCACCTCGGCGTCGGGATCGGCGCGCGCCGCAGCGAGCAGGATGTCCTCAGTCCCCTCGGTGCGCTTCTGCGAGATGATGAAAACGGCCTTGCGTCGAAGCGTCACGCTGCACGCGTCGCGGCGCGTCAGGACGCGTTGCAGGATCGGCACCGCCGCGTCGGCATCCATCTGGAGCAGCGCGTTCAGGGCGGCGATCCGCGGATCGTCGTCGTCAGCCGGGCAGCCCCGAGTCGGCGGCGTCGGGGGCGTGGGCGGGGTGGGCGGGGTGGGCGGCGTCGGCGGCGTCGGGGGCGTCGGCGGCGTCGGTTCCGCATGGCGGCGCACCCATTCGGCCGCGTCGGGGTCTCCCTGACGAGCCAGCTCACCTTGGACGCGGGCGTACAGTGTCTCCGCGTCGCCGCGCGTCGTCGCGCGGCGATAGCGCGCCTTCTGCCGCTCGATTACGGAGCGCGCCAAGCGGTAGTTGCTCGCGTCGCCAGTCTTGTAAAGCGAGAAGGCTTGCCAGTAGTGCGCGTCCGCGGCGTAGTCAGAGCGTGGATAACGCTTGATCAGGTCCGCGAACGTGCTGGCCGCGTCGGCGTAGCGGCCGCGGTTCATGAGCCGCCGCGCGGCGCGGTACAACGAATCGCCGGGGTCCTGTTCGTTCCAGCCGGCCGGCGGCCGAGACCGCAGGCGCAGGACAGAGAGGTCGTCCAGCGCGGACAGGCTGCCCAGCGTCGACAGGTCGCCCAACGCCGAGAGGTCGCCGAGCGCCGAAAAGTCGCTGAACGCTGCGAGGTCGCCCAGCGCCGCGAGATCGCCCAGCACCGACAGGTCGGCGAGCGGGAGAATGGCAAGGCCCACCTGGAGCGTTGGGAGGGTGCGTTCCAGGCGGTCCAGCCCACCGGCGCCGGTGGACGGGTTTTGGGACGACAGACTAACGGCAGCGAGCAACAGCGACATCGCGTACATCGTCAAAGTGCTCCTTGCACGCTCACCGGAGTGTGACCCGCGGGGTTCGCGGACCGCAGCCGGGTGAGCACGCTCGATTGGTCCATACCTTGGGTGATCAGCTCCACGTCTGCCGAGTCGCGCACCGCGGGGAGCAGCGCGATCTGCGCGAGCACGAGCTCGAGGTCCTGGAGCAGTGATTTGAGCCGCGCGTCCCGCCCCGCCGGCGAATCGATCAGCAAGCGGGTGGAGGACAACAGCTCACGCGCCTGAGCGACGAATTGCGAATCGAGCTGCCCCGCCCGCGCATCGGCGCGGAAGCCAGTGAGCAGCGTCTCCGTCCTGGTCAGGTACTGCGCTGCCGCGAGCCGGTAGCCAAGATCGCTGGGCGCGGCTTGCGCGGCGCTCGGCGTCAGGAACGGCGCGGCGGTCTGCTGCGAGGGACGGATCCATCTGCCGATGGCGATGCCGAGCAGCAGCACGGCGGCCATGCCGAGACCCCAACGCCACGCCGGGCGAAGCACGACGACCCGGGGCGCGGCGCGGCGCCGCCGGCGCTCGGCCTCGATCCGCGCCCACAATTCCCCGCGCGGGGTCTCGGGCGGCCGGTGATAATCCCGGGCCGCGTCGCGCAACAGTTGTTCGAATCGATCGTCGCTCATGACACCCATTCTCCCGCGAAATCCGCCAGCGCCGCGCGCAACTTGGCCCGTGCCCGGGACAACTGCGCTTTGGAAGTGCCGACCTCCACATCCAGCGCGGTGGCAATCTCTTCGTGCGTGTAGCCCTCGACGTCGTGCATGACGACCACCACCCGGTACTTCTCCGGCAGCGCATCGATGGCGTCGCGCAACCGCGTCTTCAAATCCGGCTCGGCCGTTCGCTTGTTCGACGCCACTCCGTCTGCGGCCTCGAGCGCGGTTTCCCGCGTGCGGAACCGCTTCACCTTGCGCAGCCCGTTCAGCGCGACCGTGGTCGTGATGGCGTGCAGCCAGGTGGCCCACCGCGAGTCGCCGCGAAACGTGTCCAGCCGCTCGAATGCACGGATGAACGTCTCCTGCGTGAAATCGCGGGCGAGATCAACGTCACCGGCCAAGCGGTAGGCCAGGCGGTATACGCGGTCCACATGTGCGTCATAGAGCGCCCGCTCCGCGGCGGGCTCCCCCGCGCGGGCCCGGGCGATCAGATCACGTTCGTCCACGCTGCTCCGTACGGGGGACAGTCATTCGTGTGACACGGGGTGGTGGGAAACAGTTGCGAAGGGGATTACCGTGTTCCGAATAGTCTGTCGCCGGCATCCCCCAATCCGGGGAGGATGTAGCCCTTGTCGTTCAGCTGACGGTCCAGCGCTGCCGCGAACACGGGGACGTCGGGGTGCGCGGCAAGCAGCTTCTGCACGCCTTCGGGGCACGCCACGAGGCAGAGAAACCGGATGCGTTGGGCGCCGGCCCGTTTCAGGGTCGCGACGGCATCGACGGCGGAGCCACCGGTAGCGAGCATCGGATCGAGCACGAAGAAGTCCCGCGCGTCACGGTCCGGCGGGATCTTGAAGTAGTACTCGATCGGTTGCAGCGTGTCGTGGTCCCGGTAGATGCCGATGTGCCCCACCCGCGCCGAGGGGATCAGCTGGGTGATGCCCTCGACCATCCCGAGGCCGGCGCGCAGAATCGGCACGAGCACGAGTTTCTTGCCCGCCACCTGCACTCCTGCCATCCGCTCGAGCGGTGTCTCGATGTCGACCGGCTGCAACGGCAATTCTTTAGTGACCTCGTAGGCCATCAGCATCGCGATCTCGTTGACGAGTTGCTTGAAGTCCTTCGTGCTGGTGCGGCGGTCACGCAACAAGGTGAGCTTGTGTCGGATCAGCGGGTGTTCCAGGACAGTGAGATTCGGGAAGGAGGCGGTCGCCATGCTGAAAAACTATGCCCCAGCGGCAGGCCCCGCCAAGCGCCGAGTTGAAAGTTCGCCGGTGCGAGCTACTATCCTCAAAGGTCCGCACACCGTGTCACCCCGCATAGGAGCCGCCATGAAGCGCATTACCGCCCTTTCCCTGGCCGCGCTGATCGGCGCCGGGACGCTCGCCGCCCAGGCCCCGGCCAAACGCCGCATCGCCGTGCTCGACTTC
>JBOHST010000272.1:0-2256 GCA_050733375.1 Gemmatimonadales bacterium | reverse complement strand
CGATCCTCGCCGAGCGGACCAACAAGCTGCGGCCGGCCTTTGCCGAGGTCCTCGACTTCAGCTACGAGCAAATGATGGACCTGGTGGGGCGGGACGTCGCCGATTCGCGTCCTCGCTGCGCCACGCTGGCGCTCGGCACCCTCAAGGCCGCGGTCAAAGCGGTGGAGATGAACCGGAAGCTCAAGGCCGCGGGCCACACGGACGCCGGCATCGCCGAGCTGCGTCGGGCGATCGCCGCGGCGGCCGAAGGAACGGGGCTGGTGCTGGGCGAGGGGGCGGAAGCGGCGGCGCGCGCAGCCTCGGCCGCCGCGTCCTGACGGATCGCAATCATTGTCCCCTTGGGGTGAGTTAACCCTAGCAGCCCGCTTGCTCTAGTCAACGATTCGGTAACCCCAGCACCGCGACCGGTGCAGCACGCTCGGTGCGCGTGCCGTCGCCCACCTGCCCGTGCTCGTTCGATCCCCAACAGTAGACGCCGCCTGCTGGCGGCAGGCCACAGCCGCCTGAACCAATCGGGCGGGTGTAGACCCTTTCGAGTGCAGGCCCGCCAAGTGGACGCGCGACACGTTCCTCGCTCCAACAGTACGCATCACCCGACTCGCTCAGGCCGCAGGTGTTCGAGTACCTCGAGTACCCGCCGCTGAGCGATACCAGGGGTGGCACTCCGGTGAGTCCCGCCATTTCGATCGGTCCGGGGGTGGACACACTCCGGGCACAGTACGGCGTACGATCGGTCCCCAGCCCGCACAGTTCTCCCGTCAGGATCGTGAGGGGTGCGGTCAGTGCAGGGGCCTCCGTGAGCAGTATGACACCGCTGTCGGCGAGCTGGTCAGGGCCAATCAGAATCGCGACGGAGCGTCCGGTTGCGCTTGCCGACACCATCCAGCAGTGCAAAACGCCTCCTTCCAACAGCCCGCACAGCCGGGACAGACCGACCGGCGCGACCACACTCCGGAACGCGAGGTTGGGCGGCGAAACCTGTATAACCCAGATCTTGGTGTCCCGTAATTGCCAGCAGAATGCCTCTCCCGTCCCGCTGATCCCGCACGGTCCGCCACGCACGAACATGGAGGCGAACAGTCGGACGACGCGAATGCCGGGCAGCGCGGTCGGACTGGATGTGAACAGCCGATCTTGGTACGCTCGCCCGCTGCCGGTGCCCATAGCTCCCCAGCAATGGGCCGAGCTGTCGGCGGCGACCCCACACGTCCACGATGAAAATGCCAGTATGCGCTCGAACCGCGCGACCGTGGCCACCGCGGTTGGGCCGCGGCGATTCTGCGTTGACCTGTCCCCCAACTGCCCAGTCTTATTGTCACCCCAACAGTACGCCTGACCGTCAGCCGCGAGGGCGCAAGTGTGGCTGGAGCCCACTGTGATCTGAGTGAACTTCAGACCTCCTGCCGCAACTGGGGTGGCGACCTCCCCCCGACGTGTGCTTCCGTTTCCCAGTTGCCCGGACGCATTCAGACCCCAGCAATACGCGTCTCCGGAGGTCGCGAGGGCGCACGTGTGCTCGTTGCCGACTGCAAGCTCAGTGATAGCCGTTCCAGTAGGACCCTGTGGCCACGGCCGCGCGGCGTTGGAATGGGCCGCTCGGACAGAGGGAGCCAGCAGGGAACACAAGGCTGCGAACTGGAACGCCGGCGCTAGGAAGGTACGCATTGGGCCTCCGGGCTGGAAAACCGATGCCGGGTCATCATGCGCTCGAGCTTAAACGTGATGGTGACTGATAAAGCGTTGACCGCCGCTCCGTGAGGATCTGAGGCGCAATCCAGCCTTATTGTCGCTGTGCCGTCCAGCTCCCCGCACTGAGCGCCGTTCCCCCACTGCCAAAGGCGACCGTGGTTCCGCAGGTGATGAACCAGTCCTGGGAGTACGCATCCCACGAACCGGTGGCCGAGGCCTCCGACGAGAACGTACCGTGCAAGGTGGTCGACACGTTGGTGATCGGCAGCGTGACGGCGGCGTTGAAACTCCCGCCCGAGATCGCGATCGGCGGCGTGGCGGGGAAGGTCGCCGTGCACGTGAACGTGACAAAGCTCATCCGCAGCCGCGCCGTGAGGCTGTCGATCTGGCCCGCCTGATTTACGCGGAAGTACAGCGGCAGGTTCTGGCTCGTCGTCCCACTCCATTCCCCCGCATAGCTGACCGCGGCGGGGCCCGTGCCATTGTCTCCTCCGCACGCCGCGAGTCCCACCACCCCCAGCAGGGACCCGCACCATCCGATAACTGAAATCGAGCGACGCTTCATAC
>JBOHST010000271.1:0-11225 GCA_050733375.1 Gemmatimonadales bacterium | reverse complement strand
TACACGTCCACTCCGTGGTAGCGTGCGAGAATGAGATCGCGGCGGTGCAGCATCCGGCCGGAGCGGTAGGCAGGGTTGGATCTGAGGGGAAACGGGAGCGTCGCCGCGAGCGCCGCCGCCTGGGCTTCCGTGAGGTTGGCTGGTGACGTATTGAAGTAGTGCGCGCTTGCCGCGGAGACTCCCCACACATCAGGGCCGAGCTCGACGAGGCTGCAGTACAGCTCGAGGATCCGGTCCTTGGGCAGTGCGAGCTCGAGCCGCAACGCCGTCACCGCCTCCTTCACTTTGCGCAACGGGTTCCGCGAAGGCGAGAGATAGAGGTTCTTCGCCAGTTGTTGCGTGATGGTGCTCGCGCCGCGCAGCCGGTCGCGCTGTTTCCAGATCGTCCGCACCGTCTGGCCGACGCCCGCGCCACGGTCCAGCCCCAGGGCATCACGGATTTCTTCGAAGTCGAGACCGTGGTGTGACCGGAACCGCGAATCCTCCCCGATCACCACCATACGCTGCAGCACGGCCGGAACGGCGTCGAGTGTGGTCGGCCGATAGCTGACCACCTTGCCTCTCAGGCGCATCATCGCCGTCTGATTGGGCCAGTGCGTCCGCCACCACACCGGCGGTGGCCACACACCGAACAGCCACGCGGCCGTCAGGACCAAGAGCCCTGACGCCGCCCGGCCGGCGGCCATACGTTTGCTTCCCATGCCCGCCCTCGACAGTTCGTGACAAATTCACGAGCGGTGCGCCTATTGGCTAGGGGATCCCTGGCGCCGCACACCACGCGTTCCTAGGTTTTCGCCCGCTATGGATACCGCCGCGCTGCGGCAGCGCCTGCAACAAGCGCTGGGGAAACAGTTCACGGTCGGGCCGCTGCTCGGGCAGGGCGGCTTCGCGGTCGTGTTCCGCGTGCGCGACCTCGCGCTGAACCGCGATGTGGCCGTGAAGGTCATGGACGCGGCCGGTGCGCCCTCACCGCTGCTCGCCGAACGCTTCGTGCGCGAGGCACAGACCATCGCCCGCCTCGAGCATCCCCATATCGTCCCGATCTACGAGGTGGGGCAGCCGGGGGACCTGCTCTACATCGTAATGCGCTGCGTGGACGGCCCCAGCCTGCGCCAGCTGCTTGGCACCAGCAAGCGGCTCTCGATCGGGGACGCCGCCCGCGTGGCCCGCGCCGTCGCCGACGCCCTCGCCTACGCCCACACGGAGAGCATCGTCCATCGCGACGTGAAGCCCGACAACATCCTGCTCGACAAGCGCGGCCACGTGTTGGTCACCGATTTCGGTATCGCCAAAGCCGCCCAGGCTGCGACCGCCGCGCAGCTCACGACGGAAGGAATGATCATCGGCACGCCGCAGTACATGAGCCCGGAGCAGGCGGCGGGCGACGCGGTGGACGGGCGCTCGGACATCTACTCGCTCGGCATCGTGCTCTATCAGATGCTCACCGGAGCGCCGCCGTTCGATGGCGATTCTTCAGCGAAGATCATTGCCCAACAGCTCACGGCGACCCCACCCGACATCCGTCGGGCCCGGCCCGATGTGACCCCGGAGCTCGCCGCCGTCCTGGATCGGACGCTCGCCAAAGACCCGGCGGACCGATACCAGACCGCCGGTGATGTGAGCCGCGCCCTCGTGGGCGCACTCCCCACCGCCGCGCGCGACCGCGTGCAACCACGGCGCCGGCAGCTGTTGCGCCTGGCGTTCAAATCGCTGGTGGGGGTCGGCGCAGCGGGGTGTCTCGCGGTGATCGCATTCGCTGCCGGGGCCGTGGCGGTGTTCTGGTACGCGCTCAGCGAGCCGGCGGACGTGTCCAGGGGCGCGGCCGTCCCCGACAGCCTCGCGCAGACGCTGATCGCCCGCCATGTCCTGGCGCCGGGGGATACGGTCCAACTCGCGTTTCAGCCCGGTGACCACGGCGACTCCATCCTGTTCGTAGTATCGCAACGGCGCGTCGCCGTCGTCACGCCGCACCACTCCCGCGGCTATCCACGGGACAGCGTCGCCTACGCGTTCGACGTGCATTGGAGAGCAGGCCTCGACCTGCGTTACATCCTCACGCTGACCGGGGGGCGCCGGGATACGGTGTATCCGGAGATGTCACCGCGCGGTGCGTGGGCGTTATCGCGGCACGTGGTCCGGCTGCTCCCGGAGGACTCGCTCTCGGGCACCGGTCTGCAAGTGGAAACCCAGCTCCCCGGAGAGGGCTCTGTGCGGATCCGGCGCTAGCGTCCGGGGGTCCGGCTCGAAACACCGTACAAGCTCGCGGTGTCGATCCGGGAGAAGTCACCCGGAGTCGAACCGACCACCCCGACCCGATCGCTCCGGCCCAGCGATAGCCCGAAGGTCAAGGCGCTGCGCCGCCACGATCGATCCGTGTCCAACCGCCCGACGAACGCTAGACCGCGCCGACTCGGCAACTGGGCGCTGGCCTGGAGTGCGTACCCACGGGCCGTGTCGGACGTAAACGCACCTTGCGCCGAGACGGCGAGGAGGCCGGTGAACGGCCGCAAAGTGATCGCGGGCACCACGGTCACGTCACGCGACACCCCACGCACGGTCGGCCGGCCGATATTCTCGACCACAGCGCCCACCGTGATCAGCGGCGTCCAGTCGTAGCGCATGCCGATGTCCCAGCCGGTGCCGCCAGTGGACCCACGGTAGAACGCGAGCGCCACGCCGGCGGCAAAACCGCCTGACACACCGGCGAGCCCCAGGCGATAGGTGTGGCCGTGAAGACCGTTCGGAAAATTGTCGCGCTGGTAGCCGAACGAGAGCCCGTGTGAACTGATGCCAGCAGTAACCTGGCCCAGGCGACCGGTAGCGCCCGGCTGGAGGACCGTGAGATCGAGCATCACCGACGCCTCGCGGCGCACCGCAGGCCCGGCGGGGTTCACCCACAGGGCGCGCGCGTCGGTCACGTCCGTCGGGACGAGATAGGCCGAGCCGCGGTTCGCGGACACCTGGGCGGCTGCCGTCGTCACGCCGAGCGCCAAGCCCACCAGTCCGGCGAACCCGTGGCGCCGGCCGAGCGGTATCACCTCGGCAGCGCGGTGACGGTCGTGCGAGCGAGCTGACGTCGCGGGATGGTAATGCCCTGCATCGGCAGGTCGATGGTCAGCGTGGTCGAATCGCGCGCCTCGCCGCCTAAGTAGCGGCCGTCGATCGCGAGCAACTGCCACCCGGTACCGGTCCCGCTCCCCGCGATCGTGAACGGCGCGCCCCCCTGCTCCCCCGCACCGCTGAACGTGTAGGTCCCGGTGCCTTCGAGGCGAAGGGCGCGGACGCCGCCGTGGTCTTCCCACGTCGTCGCGGTCCGGTGATTCAACGAGCGACTCGTGATGGTCGTCCCGCCCGGGGAGTCCGTAGCGGTGGTAGAGTCAGTCCAGGTGTCGCCCGGCCGCACACCGCCCACCGGCAGTCGCGGGAAGAAACTGCGGAATCGCGGGAGCAGATTCCCCAAACTCGCCGCCGCCCCGGTGTCCGAGGGGACGGGGTTCGTGAATTCTCCGGTCGGTGAAAGCCGACCGGAGACGCGGTATCCTCGCGCGGCGGCCAGATTGATCTGCGGAGGAATCTGGATGCCCGAGTCCACCTTGATCGAATCCACGGTGAAGGTCGTCGGGTACCCGAGACTGTCCGTCGGCGCGGCGATCGTGGCTGTCAGATAGAGCCCATAGCGCAGGTCGATCGTGGGCGGGAGGCCGGTATAGTCCTGCTGTATGTGCACGTCCTGGTACACGAGGTACCGCATAGTCCCCGGAAGGAGCTGCAAGGCTTTGCCATTGGGAGCTGGGGCGGCAGCAACGGGAGTGGCGGGCGCCGGGGTGGCTCCGGCGCCGGGGGTCGAGTACCCGCCGGAACAGGCCGCCACGGCACAAACGATGGTCGACACCAGCAGCAGGGATCGCGTCATGGCGGGCTCGAATCTCCTCAGGGTTTGGAATGGTCGGCCTTGGTGCGACCGAACACGGCTACCAGCTCCGGACCGTCGTGGGACACGCGCAGCAGTTTCCAACCGCGCTTCCCCATGTCGGTGCGCCAGGAGATGAGCTTCTCCCATTCTGCGGTGGTGGTCCGGAAGACGCGTAAGTCCGCGACGCGCTCCCAGTGCGCAGGGTACGGCTTGCCGGTCATGAGGTGGGGACAGGTGGGGCCATAAGCCGAGTTCTGTTTGACCGCCAGAGGCGGACAGATGGTCATCTCTCTGGGGTGGCTGTCACCAGCCACCTCGTGCGGCCTACCCGCAGCTCGAACGACCCGGGCCGGGTCTCGCTGCCTATTTGGCCTTGCTCCGACTGGGGGTTACCGTGCCGCGTCCGTTGCCGGCCGCGCGGTGGGCTCTTACCCCACCGTTTCACCCTTACCCGAAAAACCGGGCGGTCTGTTTTCTGTGGCCCTGTCCGTCGCCTTGCGGCGCCCAGGCGTTACCTGGCAGTCTGCCCTGTGGAGCTCGGACTTTCCTCGACGCACCGTTTCAGCCAGCACGCCGCGACCATCACACCCCACCTCTCCCCGGCCGTAAGGTAGGGGGGCCTGGGGCGCGTGGGAAGGCGCGCTCAACGCTCCTTCGTCAGTCGGCGCACTTGGCGGGCCAGGCTGTCGCTCGGTCCTGCCAAAATCGACTCCGCGGGCCCGAGCCAGAACCCGACCTGGTCGTTGAATAGGGCGTGTCCAAGCCTGGCCACCCCTCCCGAAAGGATCTCGTCGGGATCGAGGCGCACTGCGTGCAGCAGGTTGACGTCGCCCATGGCTTCGAGCGTTTCCCGCGCACGCCGATCGGGCGAGAACAGGAGAACCGGGGTCCCTGGAGTGGACAAGCCTCGCACCAGGCTCCGCGTGAACCAATCGGTAGGCGAGCGATCCACGACAATCGCGAACAGCAAGGTTCGGCGGATGCGGCTCAGGTCCGCGCGCAGAGTCGCGGCGCGCTGCACGACCACCCGTGTCACGCCCGAGTCGTAGGCAGCGAGCAGGCCGCCCTCGAGCAGCGAATCGTACCGCGCCGCGACGGGCACGGCAGAGAGACGTGCGAGCCGCTGCCGCGTCAGAGTCGCATTGCGGGATAGCGCGCCCAGGCCTGCCTGCCAGGTGGCGTCGCAGAACGCGGGGCCGCTCCAACTTCGGGTGGTTTCGTCGAGCCCGAATCCGACGGCGGGGATGAGGTCAGGGTGTCGCGCGGCGAGCCGGGCAAGGACGCGTGCACCCGAGGCGAGTCGGCTCCACAACGCCGGGTCCAGCGCACAGTCCTCAGCCGTGGCGCTGTCGGAAGTCCGGAGCCCAAGCGGCAGGACGAGCGGGATCCAGCGAACACTCGTCGACTGCAATCGCTCGGTGACCACCCGCCAGGCATCGCGGAGCGCGTCCCGCTCCCAGCGCTGCGTGCCAGTGGAATCGGCGAGCGGCGCGACGTAGGCGTTGGTGATGAGCGCGTTGAACGCCCCGATATCGAGCAGCGTCGCCAGCGAATCCAGCGCGGCGTGCCGCGCGGCACCACGCGTTGTGGGGGACAGCGCGGGGAAAGCAGCTTGCAGACCACGTACACCTTGCCGGGTGATCCAGGCAGGCACGCTCCTGGCCGGCAGTGGCGGCACCGGCAAGTGGCGCCGTGCCAGGCGCTCCACCGTCACGCCATCGGGCGGTCGCTCGCGTGGCGAGCGGAGCGTGACCGGCAGTGGGCCGCCTGCAAGGCGCAGCGGGACGCGTGGTCCGGCGGTCGGGATGCGGGCCCATTCGGCGGGACGCCGGGTCCAACGCGCCAAGGCGACCAGGAACGCCTGCGTGCCGGCTCGCGCGGCGGGTGCGATGACCGACTGGTCCGGCGTGGCGCGTTGTCCCAGGGCGCCAAGCACGGGGCGGGACACCACCACCACGAGGCCGTCGCCGACCCGACTGGCCGCTACGATCGCAGCGTCGGGGCGAGCGGCGTGTTCGGGTCCTGGCGACCGCACGCGAGCGCCCTCCCCCGAGCGCGCGATCACCCGTGCGTCGTCGGTGACGAGCAGCGCGTCCGAGGCTCCGGCGGGAAACGCGTCGAACCCGGTGCCACGCAATCCGGAGGTGAGGACCGGTCGCGCACTCGGCGACGCAGCGGCTCCGGCGCCATCCGCGAGCGTGACATCGCCGATCGAGATGCCCGCGCCGCTCCAGTCGAGCCAGCGATTCATCAGCCACCGATCGAAGGTGCCGCTGCCGCCGGGTGGGTAGCCGAGCACGACCACGCCGCCACCCTGGGTCCACTCGGTGAGGATCGCGAGATCGCCCACGTCGAGAGCGTCGGTGGCCGCCGAGGGACGGTGACCACCGAGGATCATGACGACCCGATAGCGGTGCAGATCGTCACGCGTGAGGTGGGGATAGTAGCGGCGGTATTCGACCGAATAGCCGGCGCGCTGCCAAGGGCGCGCGGTGGCTTCGAGCTCGGCTCCCTGCGTCAGCGCTTCGTCGAGCAACAGCAGACGGCGTGCCTGGGGTTGACAGGCACTGAGGAGCGCGACGGAGGCTACTGCCCCGAGTGATCGGGCGTTCATGGCTCCAGCGCGGCGGCGCGCGCGCACCGGAATCCGGTGTACCAGAACCGGCGGTCATCGGGGAGGGCGCCGCGGGTGTTCGCCGCGGCGTTGTCCGGCGGCGTGTTGAACGCGCCGCCTTTGATCACATGCCAGACTTCGCCGCCCGGGCCGGCCTGCTCGGTGGCGACCCACTCCCACGCATTGCCCACCATGTCCACGGCTCCAACGAACGAGCGCCCCAAGGGGAAACCGCCGACCGGCTTCAGGGTATCGGCCGCGGCGCCGGCGTTTGCGCGGCCCCGATCCCAAGACTCGCCCCAAGGGTAACGCCACCCCTCAGGTCCGCGCGCCGCCGCCTCCCATTCATCTTCGGTCGGAAGCCGGACGCCGCGCCACTCACAGAACCTTTTCGCTTCACGCCACAAGATGCCGGTAGCCGGCCAGTCGGGCGGCGGGCGTTCGCGCCACGGCGCCGTCCCTGTGGTGGACTCGAGAAATCGCTGGAAGGCCGCGATCGTCACTTCGGTCGAGTCGATATAGAACGCATCAAGCGCGACTGTCTGTCCTTGCCGGCGCGCGCTTCCGCCCACACGGTAGTGTCCGGAGGGCACCAGGACCATCCCCAACGGGCTGGCGGGGACAGGCGGCGCCTGCTGGAGGGCGCGCAGCACGAGGAAGCCCGCAACGGCGACCAGTGCCACGACCCCCGACACGGCGAGCCACGTGCCGGCGCCGCGGCCTTGCACGGCGGCGGGTTGGAGCAGCCGATCGACGAACGCCTGCGCCGTTGGTGGTCGATCGGCCGGGATTTTCGAAAGCGCGGCCAGGACCGCTCGCTCGACGTGCTCCGGCACGGTGGCGCGGACGGTACGCAGCCGACGCGGCGGATCGGCGAGGATGCGCGCCACCACCGCCTGAACGGTGGGACCGGTGAACGGCGGCTCGCCCACCAGCAGCTCATACAACAGAACGCCGAGGGCATACACGTCGCTGCGGCCGTCGAGCCGTTTCTCCCCGGCTGCTTGTTCGGGGCTCATATACTCGACCGTGCCCACGCTGATGCCGGTGCCCGTCAGTGTATGCTCCGAGCTATCCCCGCTGATCGCCTTGGCGATGCCGAAGTCCGCCACCTGCGCGTGGCCGCGTGACAGCAGGATGTTGGCGGGCTTGATGTCGCGATGGACGATGCCGCGCTCGTGGGCGTAGTGCAGGGCCTCGCCAATCTCGGCGATGAGCCGCACGGCTTCGTCGAGCGGCAGCGGCCCTTGATGCTCCAGCCGGTGCTTGAGCGATTCTCCCTCGACGTACCCCATCGCGTAAAACAACACGCCGTCGGCTTCGCCGGCCTCGAACACCGGGACGATATGCGGATGCGAGAGCTGGGCGGCCAGCTGTACTTCACGCTGAAACCGCTCGCTGCCGAGGTACTCGCGGGTCTGCGGAGCCAAGGCCTTGATCGCCACCTGCCGCCCGAGCTTGACGTCGGTCCCGAGGTAGACCGTGGCCATGCCGCCCTGGCCCAGCTCCCGCTCGAGGGTGTAGCGCCCTGCCAGCGCGCGTGCCAGCCGGTCGAACAGCGGATCGGTCATCCGGCTGCGAGGGAGTACGGCAACAACGCGTTCCGCATTTCGTCCGCGGTTTGCCACCGCTCGGCGGGCCGCTTCTTCAGGGCGCGGGCGACGACGGCCGCGAGGTCCGCGGGCGCTTCGGGTCGGAGGGTGTGGAGGTCGGGCGGGTCGTGGTGTTGCTGCATGTCGATGACGGCAGCGGGGCTGGGGCCCGAAAACGGAGGCCGGCCTGCTACGGCCTCGAACAACACGATGCCGAGTGAATACAGGTCTGTGCGTCCGTCCACTTCATCCGCACCGGCGGCCTGTTCGGGGCTCATATACTCCTCCGTTCCCACGACGAAGCCGCTGCGTGTCACGCGATCCTCGCCCGACTGGGCGATGGCGCGCGCGATGCCGAAGTCCACCAACACCGCCCCCTCAGTGGAGAGCACGATGTTGTCGGGCTTGATGTCGCGGTGGGCGAAGCCCTGCGCATGGGCATGCGCCAGGGCCTCGAGGATCTCGCACGCGGTCCGGGCGGCCAGCTCGATCGCCAGCCGCCCCTCGCGCTGCAGGGCGCTGCGCAGCGACTCCCCTGGCACGTAGGGCATGACGAACCAGAGCAGATAGTCGGTCTCCCCACTGTCCAGCAACGGGGCGATGTGCGGGTTGTGCAGCTTCGCGGCGTAACGGATTTCGCGCAGGAACCGATCGGCCGCGACCGACACGGCCAGCTCAGGGTGCAGGACCTTGATAGCCACCCGGTTCCCCGCCCGGTCGAACGCGCCGAAAATTGAGGCGTTGCCGCCTCGCCCTACCGCCGTGATGACTTCGTAGCGGTCTCCCAGCGCCTTGCGCACCCGTTCGATCAGGTCCCGGCGCAACATCCTCGCTCCCCTTGGTGGCCGCGTAAGATGCTGTTGCCGCGCTCCTCGCGAAAGGTAGCTTGGCGCCACTCGCATCTCCGAGAGGCATTTCGATGACCGGCTCCATGCCCCGTCTCGCCCTGGTCGGCGGCCTGGCGATCGCCGTGGTGAAAGACGATTCGGTGGTCTACGCCCGAGGGTTCGGCGTGCGACGGTTGGGCGACGCCGCGCGTGTCACACCGCAGGCATATGGCGGGACGTATCGGCTCGAGATGTACGGCGAGGTGGTCGTCGCCGCCGAGAGCGGCGCGCTGGTGATGCGCTTCGGACCATACTACACGGGCGACCTGACCCACTGGCACTTCGACACCTTCCAAACCAAATGGCGCGACCCCGAACAAGGGTCGGACCGGGTGACGTTCGGCCTGAACGCGGAGGGCAGCGTCGGTCATCTGCGCTGGCCCGGTTTCGGCGAATTCACCCGCGACCCGGCGCATCCATGACCCGCGTTGAGGCGGTTCCAGGGGATATCACGACCCAGGCGGTCGAAGCGGTCGTCAATGCCGCCAACACGACGCTGTTGGGCGGTGGAGGCGTGGACGGGGCGATCCACCGCGCCGCCGGTCCAGAGTTGCTCGAGGCGTGCCGCATCCTAGGCGGCTGCCCCACCGGTGAGGCGCGAATCACCGCCGGCTTCCGTTTGCCCGCGCGGTTCGTGATCCACACCGTCGGGCCGGTGTGGAGTGGCGGAGGCGGGCGTGAGCCCGAGCTGCTGCGCGAGTGTTATGTCAACTCACTGCGGCTCGCCGTGGAGCATGGCGTGCGCTCGATCGCCTTTCCGTCCATCAGCACCGGGGCGTATCGCTACCCGATGGAGCAAGCAGCCCGAATCGCGGTGGACACGGTTCACGAGGTGCTCGGGCGCCCGACCAGCGTCGAACTGGTCAGATTCGTGTGCTTCAGCGAACGGGACTGGAGCGTATATCTGGAATTGCTGGGCCACCGCCGGGACGCCTGACTTCGCCCGGATCAGAATCACTCGCACGGTGAGCATTTTTCTCCCGCCTGTCCTGCCCGACGACGGCAGTTGTCCCGGAACTGCCGCCCGGTTGACGAGAACTTGACCTCCCGCACATTGCTCGATGACGGCCTGCCTCGCCGCGCGATCGGCTTGACCGACGGTTGAGCGCGGCGTTGTATGCTGTCCCCCCATGGTCACCGTCTGCACGTTGTTGCCACCGTCCGAACGCCATCGCATCGAAGCCGTAGGGGACGGTTGCTTCGTGTCGCTGCACGCCGACTCCTGCCGCGAGCTGCTCACGGCGGCGCGACGGCGGCGCGTGGATGCCGTAGTCTTGTCGGTGCATCGCTGCGGCGGCGAGGAACTGCCGGCCGTGGCGCGACTGGTTCGGGAATTCCCGGCGATTCCCGCGGTGGCGCTGGTGTCGCGTCACGACCGGCACGCCACGGAGACGCTGTTGCGTTTGGGCGCGAGCGGCGTGCGCGCCGCTGTCGACTGTACCGAGCCCGGGGGATGGCGGCGCCTGCGGGAGCTAGTGGGGCATCCGGCGTCGCCGGTGGCCGCCCGCATCCTCCATCGGCTGATCCCGGCCCTGGGAGACGACGTCCCGGAGGACGCTCGACTGTTCTTCGAGGCCCTGACCCGTCTCGCGCCCGTGATCCGGACCGTTCGGGCACTGGCCCGGCATCTGCGCGTGCGGCCGAGCACGCTGATGTCGCGCTTCCTGCGGGCCGTGCTCCCCTCGCCCAAGACGTACCTCGCGGCGATGCGGCTGGTGCACGCGGCGTACCTGTTTCGGAATCCGGGCCTATCGGTGTCCGACGTGGCGTACCGGCTCGACTTCTCCTCGCCTCAGAGCCTCAGCCGCCATCTCAAGGCGATGCTGGGCGTCACGGCCGGCGAATATCGCCGTCGCTTCCCGTTCGACGTGGCCCTCGCCCGCTATGTGGACCTGCTCATCACCCCGTACCGGGAAACGTTCCGCGCGTTCCGCCCCCTCAACGCTGGTGTCGGGGACCAAGGATCGGACGCCGTGACCGTTTACCGGGCGGGGTGATGCCCGCTGTTCCTCAGGAACCGGTTGCGTGCACCGGGTGTGACACGCGATGCTCGGAGGTGATGGTGCGGTGCTCGGCAGTGGCCTGCTCGCGCCGCAGCACCGAGAAGCGCGCGATGCTGGCGCGCAGCCGTTCCGCCAGTTGAGCGAGCTGCTGTGAGGTGGCGGTCAAGTCGCTCATCGAGCTGATCTGGGAGCGGGTGGACGACGCCGCGCTGTCGG
>JBOHST010000270.1:0-5568 GCA_050733375.1 Gemmatimonadales bacterium | reverse complement strand
CCCCCGGTGAACTGGTTGCGCAGCATGAAGGGGCCCGCGCTGGTCTTGTTCACGATCGACACGCCGGGCTGGAGGCGCCACGTGCCGCTCAGCACCTGCGGGAGGTTGATGCCGGTGTTCCAATCCACGCGGGTTTCGAACGTCCGGTCGTACACGACCCGGTGCAACACCGTGGAATCCGCCGTGTCCGGGATCAGGAACTCGACACGCTGGTTGCTGGCGCGATCCGAGATCGCGACACTGTTGGCCCAGCTCCAGCGGCCGATACGGAGCGGCGTGCCGATGGAGATGTCGGTAGACCGGGTATCGAACCGGATCGTGGTCGTGTCCACGCCGCCCCCGCTCCCCGGCGTGAGCAGTGGAGTCGCACTCACGTTGTGGAACGTCTGGGTGTTGCTGAACGAGAACCCAGGCGACCAGGTCATCCAGGGCGCGAGATCGATCGGGGCAGGCGTGATCGAAACCCGCGGCAGGTTCTGTTGCTGGAGGTTGTTCGAGAGGTTCTGGGTGAGATTGCCGCCGAGGTTGAAGGTTCCCCAGCTGAACCGCTTGTCGAAGTTGGCGCTGGAGGTGAGCTGGGCGGTGGTGAGAAAGGGATCGATGGTATTGCGCTGCACCACCTGCGCACTCGTCGCGTAATTGACGCTGGCAGCGAAGCGGGTGCGGTTATTGAAGCTCTGGTTGTGATTCCAGACGATTTGGTTCGAGTGCGCCGTGGCGTCGAGCTGGGTGAGCCGCGAATACGACAAGCCGCCCTGGACAAAGCGGTCGAGCCACCGGTAGCGCAACTGGCCGCGCGCCGAAAAGCTGGTCCCGGAAAACCAGTCGGCGGACGTAAGCACGTCGATGTAGTCGTTGAGGACGAAGTAGTACCCGATATTCGAAACGTGACGGCGGTAGCCGCGGGTCGGGCGCACGAGATCGTTCAGCCCGAACCGCGGTACGAGTATCCCGCTGCGGCGGCCGGGACGGATATCCTGAAAGATGAACGGCAACCACAGGATCGGGACGTCACGAACGTAGAGCACCGCCGGTCGCGCCACCATCACGCTCTTGTTGAGCCATTTGACTTCGCCCGCCGCGAAGTGATAGCCCGGGACGGGACGCTCGTCCGATGTGATCTTGCTCCGGGCGCCGTAGAGGCGCGTAGACCCCGAATCCACCGCGAGGTTGCCATACATGATCCAGGTCGCGCCTCCCTGCTGGAAGTCCGTGAGCGCTTCGGTCACGGAGCCGCGCTTGATACAGGTGTCGTATCGCATCCCTTCCCCGATCAGCACGGTGCCCTGATCGAACAGGCGTGGAGACCCAGCGGCGTCGAGCCGGCAGCTCGCCTGGCGGTAGTGCACCGAATCCGCCTCGAGCTTGGTCCCATCGCGATCCACCAATGCCTCGCCCCGCAGCACGATCGTCTCGGTGTCGCCACCCAGGAGGAAGAGCGTGTCGGCGACGTATTGGGTCACCCGGAAACCGGGGAGCTTGAGCAGCGAGTCGAGCACCGCGTCGAGGGCCGGGAAACTGCGGGTGGGGCCACTCGGCAGGCCGAGGCGACGCGCGGCGGCCGTATCCAGTGGGCGGCCGGCCACGGCGGCTGAATCGACGCCGGCCGGCCGGCGCCGCGTCGTATCGGGCTGCTGGCCCGCCAGCGATTGCGGCAGCGCGGCCAGGGCGACGAAGAGCGTCGCAGCCGCGGCGGCCGCACGGGCCGCTGCCCGGGCGCGACGCCGCGACACGACCCACGAGCACCAAATGCCGATTTCGTACAACAGGAGCAGCGGGACCATCATCATCAACATCGACAGCGCGTCCGGTGGCGTGAGAAACGCCGCCAGGGTAGCGGCGACCAGGAGGGCGTAGCGGCGGTTGCGGCGCAGGAACGCCGGATTGACGATCCCGAAGGACGTCAGGATGATGATGACGAGGGGGAGCTCAGTGATGACCCCGAAAGCGAGAATAATCTGCGCCGCGAAGCCGAAATAGCGGTCGGCGGTAATGATCGGCTGCAACGCCTGGTTCTGGAACGAGAGCAGCACCGCGAGGGCCCGCGGCAGCACCAGCAGATACCCGCCGGCCGCGCCGGCGAGGAACAACAACACCCCCGCCGCCAGCGAGGGCATTACGATGCGCTTCTCTCGCTCGTACAACGCCGGCGCCAGGAACGCCCACAAGTGGTAGATCAAGACAGGTGATGCAAACACGAGACCGACGATGAATGCGAACTTCAGGGTGATGAAAAACGGATCCGTGGGACTCGTATAGTTGAGCCGGCCGCCCGGCAGGTGTGGGGCAATCGGTCGCATCAGCAGACCGATCACATCGATCTGCTCCACCACGATCCAGCCGACGACGGTCCCCAGCACGACGGCCAGCAAACTGTACAGCAGCCGCCAGCGCAGCTCCTCGAGATGATCGAGGAACGGCATTTCGCCGCGGTTCGGGGCGTCGACCACGCAGGGGGGCTAGCGCCCCAGGCGTTGCAGCTTGTCGCGCGCGAGGTTGGCCTCGTCGGAGCGGGGATAGCCGGCCACGACGCGCGCATAGAACGTGCGCGCGGCGGCCCGATCCCCCCGCTGCTCGGCGAGGAGGCCCAGCTTGTACAGGCCCGACGGCGCCCGCGACGAATTCGGGAAACTCCGCACCACCTGTTCATATACCGCGGCGGCCGAGTCGGAGTTCTCCGGGGCGAACGATTCTCCCACGAAGTATAGGGCGTCGGGGCCGCGCTCATCGTCAGGATAGAGCCGGAGGAACTCGCGGAAGCCGAGCCGCGCGGTGGCTAGACTGCCGCGCCGGTACTGCTGCAGGGACAGGTCGTACATCTGGTCGGGGCCCAGGCCGGAGCCCATCGCGTCCGGGGCCCCGGCTGGAGCGGCCGCCCCAGCGGTATCGAACATCGCGGTCGGGGTGGACGGCTGGGAGCCGATGCGGCTGCGCAGCTCGGACAGCCGCTGTTGGCTTTGGCCGGTCAGCTCCTGGAGGGTGCCCAGCTGCTGCTGTACCCCCTGGAGATCGGTGCGCACGTCCCCGCGGATCTGCAACAGCGCGGTCTGCTGGGTCGCGAGGACGGCCTGCACCGACGCGAGGATGCGGACGATGGAGTCCCGCTCGATGCGACGCGCGCTGTCGGACCGGGCCAACTCGCTCCGCAGCGCCTCGACCTGGAGCTCCACCTTCCGGACGTCACCGCGCAGGGCGCATCCGGCCAGGAGCCCCAGGCCGAGGAGCCACGGCGCGTGCGTGACTCGCAACGGCGTTACGGCCTTCTGAGGACGTCGCCACCGCTCAGGATCTCGAACTCATCCCGGCGGTTTTGGGCCCACGAGTCCTCGTCGTGTCCCATGGCGACCGGCCGTTCTTCACCGAAGGACGCGGTCTCGATGCGGCTGCCATCGATCCCGTGGCTCACCAGGTAGGCCTTCGCCGCGGTGGCGCGCCGGTTGCCCAGCGCCAGGTTGTATTCATCCGAGCCGCGCTCGTCACAATGCCCGCTGATGCGGATCCGCAGGTCGGGATTCGCGGTCAGAATGGCGACCTTCTGATCGAGGGCGCCCATGTCGTCGCTGCGCAGCGTCGCCCGGTCGAAATCGAAGTGAATCATCGCGGCCAGCATGTTGCGCACTTCGGCCGCCGCGCCTGCCACGGCGGCGGCGGAATCGGCCGCCCGCTGTTGGGCGATACGCTCCGCCTCCTCCTGCGCGCGGCGGGCCGCAGCCGCCGCCTCCGAATCCGCTCGGGCGCGCTCGGCCGCCGCGATCGAGTCCGCATTGGCCGGCGCGGGTGCCACCTCGGGCTCCGGGTTCTTGCCGCAGGCAGCGTACAGGGCCACGCCGAGGCCCATCAGGACCAGCGAAGGAACGCGTTTCATCGGATCGTGTTCTCCAATCAGGGGTTGCCGGAGGAAGCTTCCGGTATCCGCGGAGACCAAGCGGGCAACCGGGCGCCGCTCTGCTGCAGCAGCGGACGGATCCGCCCCGTCTCCAGATCGATCACCCACAACTGCCGGTAGCCGCTGCGGTCCGATACAAAGGACAGATGACGGCTGTCCGGCGCCCAGGACGGGTCCTCATTCCGACCGAGCGACGTGAGCTGCCGCACGATGCGGGTGCGCACTTCGAGCACGAAGACCTGCAGCGTGCCCCCCACGTCCCGGTGGAACGCCACCGACCGCCCGTCGGGCGACCACTCCGGCGCATTGGACGACCCGGTGACCCCGTAATCGAATGGGGCGAACAACTGCTGGTCGGTGCCGTCCGCGGCCATGACGTAAACCTGCGGCAGCCCAGGACGCGTCGAGACGAACGCGATGCGCTGTCCGTCCGGACTGTAGGTCGGTGACAAGTTGTCCGAAAATCCCCCTACGGTCAAGCGCTGCAAACAGCAGTTATCCCGCATGTTCACGATGTACACGTCAGTGCCTGCTTCGGTCGCCCGACTGAAAGCGAGCGTTTTCCCGTCAGGCGAAAACGCCGGGGTGAAATCGAGGTTCGAGCCGGTGGTGACCACGCTCACACGGCGCCCGGTCGCGACGTCCTGCGTGAACAGCTGTCCGTGGCCCGCGGCGAATTCCATATAGGCGAACCGCCGCCCATCTCGTGCCCACGCCGGGGACATCGCCTGCCGATCGGTCGACGAGACCATCTTCGGCTCGGCCCCATCCTGGTCGATGTGGTACACCTTCCCGTCCCTGACGAACAGGATGCGCGTGGCCGCAATGCCGGGGGCGCCGATCGCCGCCTGGAGAATCTGGTCGGAGAGCCGATGGACCGCGAGCCGGTACCCCGGGGCGCCAGGCGTGGCGAGCCGCTGGCGGAACGACCGTCGCACGGCGCCGGACATGACGTCGTGCACCGTGACAAGCGTTGTGTCGGCGCCCGCCAGCCGGACATCGACCGCGAAATCGGCGCCGAGCGCACGATACAACGGGTAGTTCAACGACGGGCGACTGGGCCGCGGCCGGGCGCCCGTCGCGGCACTCGACCCACGCGCCGGTGTGGGCAGGGGTGCGTCCGCGCGCAGGGAATCGCCACCCGGCAGGGTGATGACCTCGAACCGATCGCTATAATCCAGATCCCGCAGAATGATGGCCCGCACGGAATCAAGCGCGGGCTCTCGGCCGGGCAACACGACGACACCCGGTCGTACGCCCGGCCGGTAGATGATTCCGATCCGCACGCCGCGGTCGATGGCAGCCGTATCCTGGGCGGACAGGCTGATGGTCGGAGAGGCGAAGAGGACGCCCAGCAGGAACAGCAGTCGCACAGTCGGCCAAGGCGACACACGTCGGGCCGTCATTGCCGCCTGCCGGAGAAATAGAAGCGGACGAACAACACGTCCGGTATCCAGCCATCGGGGAGCGCGCCGAACGCCTGGAAGCGCCCGGCCTCCTCGATCGCACCCTGCGCCTCGAGATCGAACGCGAAATTACCGGAGCGTTTCACGAATTGCAGATCGGTGACGGACCCGTCGCGATGCACCATGAAGGATACCTCCGCCTCGAGTGGCGAGCTCGCGAGCGGCCGCTGCCAGCGGCGCAGCACCTGCGATACGATGTTCTGCAAGAACTCCGGA
>JBOHST010000269.1:0-3605 GCA_050733375.1 Gemmatimonadales bacterium | reverse complement strand
TGGCGACACTGGTCACGATCAGCACAACTGTGTTCAGCCACAGCAGCCCCGGTTTCGGCATGGGGCTCCAGTCCCCCAGGCCCATTCGCATGGCATAGGCGCTGATAAGGAGCGCAAACAGGGACGTCACCACCGCAAGAAATACCCACAGGCCGAGCTTCGCCGTAGGCCGGGACAATACGCCCCCGTGAATGTCTTCGACGGAACCCTGCGCCGCCCAGGGCTGGACGTTGATGGATTGCTTTAATAGCCACCAAACAATGACGGCCATTAATCCGCCCAAAAATACGCCCAAAAATAGTAATGGGATAAAGTCACTCACGTCTCAGTTCCCTGGGCGCCTAGGCCTTATCCCTGGCAATGGTGGCTGCCTCGCCCGGTGGAACGTTTTGCGGGATGAAGTCCTGCTTGGCACCCGGCACGCTGTAATCGTAAGCCCAGCGGTAGACCAACGGCAGCGTCGGGCCAAAGTTGCCATGCCTCGGCGGGGTGTCAGGGGTCTGCCACTCCAGCGTGGTGGCGTTCCAGGGGTTGCTCCCCGATGGCTTGCCTTTGAAATAGCTCCAGACCAGGTTGTAGAAAAACACGATTTGGACGGCGCCCACGATCAACGCCGCGATGGTGATACCGACGTTCAATGAATGGGCCGATTCGGGGATAAAGTCCGTGCCTCCAATCGCGTAATACCGGCGCGGCACGCCCATCATGCCCAGGTAATGCATCGGGTAGTAGATGGCATAGCTGCCGACGAAGGTGACCCAGAAGTGAAATTTGCCCAGGGTATCGTTCAGCATGCGCCCGGTGATCTTGGGGTACCAGTGGTAGATCGCCCCGAACACGACCAGGATCGGCGCGATGGCCATCACCATATGGAAGTGGGCGACCACGAACATGGTGTCCGAAAGCGGCACGCTCACGGTCGGGTTTCCGAGGAACAGGCCCGTTAACCCGCCGTTGATAAACGTGAAGATGAAGCCGATGGCAAACAGCATGGGGACGGTGAGGTGGATGTTGCCGCGCCACAGCGTCAGGACCCAGTTGTAGACCTTGATGGCCGTGGGAATGGCGATGATCAGCGTGGTGGTGGCGAAAAAGAAGCCGAAGTACGGGTTCATGCCGCTGACGTACATGTGGTGCGCCCAAACCACGAAACTCAGGCCGCCGATGATCAGAATCGCCCACACCATCATCCGATAGCCGAAGATATTTTTTCTGGCATGAACACTGATCAGGTCGGAGACGATGCCGAAGGCCGGCAGGGCGACAATGTAGACCTCGGGATGGCCGAAGAACCAGAACAGGTGTTGAAACAACACCGGACTGCCGCCCGCGTGCTCGCTCTGTTGTCCCATCGAGACGATGGCGGGCATGAAGAAACTCGTGCCCAGTGTCTGGTCCAGAATCATCATGATGGCGCTGACGAACAGGGCGGGAAAGGCCAACAGCGCCAGGATGGTGGCCATGAAAATGCCCCATACCGTCAGGGGCAGTCGCATCATCGTCATCCCGCGCGTGCGCGCCTGCAACACCGTCACCACGTAGTTCAGACCGCCCATGGTGAATCCGATGATGAAGAACGCCAGGGAAACGAGCATCAAGATAATTCCCCATGTCGCCCCCGGAGTGCCCTCGAGGATCGCCTGCGGCGGGTACAGGGTCCAGCCGGAGCCCGTGGGCCCGCCCGGCACGAAGAAGCTCGCGGCCAGTAACAGCACGGCGAACAGATAGACCCAGTAACTCACCATGTTGACATACGGGAAAACCATGTCGCGGGCGCCGACCATCAGCGGGATGAGGTAGTTGCCAAACCCCCCCAGGAACAACGCGGTGAGCAGGTAGATCACCATGATCATGCCGTGCATGGTGACGAACTGAAGGTAGTTGCTCGGGTCGATGAAGGAGAAGCTGTTCGGGAACCCCAGTTGCAGCCGCATCAACCACGACAACACCAACGCCACCACCCCGATCCCGATCGCGGTAATCGCGTACTGGATGGCGATGATTTTGGCGTCCTGGCTCCAGATGTACTTCCCGACGAAAGTTTTCGGATGGTAGAGCTCTACCTCCTCGACTTCCGCAGGTGCGACAAAAGCGGTTGCGTCATGCGCGACGTAACTCATCAAAATCTCCTATTCGCTAATTCTTCATCACGCCCTATTCGCTTGAGTCTCATCATTATAATATGAATAGTATGGCGCTCGAGCGGGCCGCTCATCGCAAGGTAGTGATGTAGGCAACGAGGTCATCGGTAGCCTGGTCATCGGCCAGCATTGCGGCCATGGATGCCATCTGCGGACCGTACAAGTCTTTTGGATGGGCGCCGCGAATACCCTGTCTGAAATTTTTCAACTGAGTGACCAGATACCAGTCACTCATACCCTTCAGCCCGGGGGCATTCGTTGCCTGTATGCCGCGTCCATCAGGACTGTGACAGGCTGCGCAGGCCACGTAACGCTCTTGACCTTTCTTCGCATTCCCCTTCACCGTGGCCGGGGCAGGATTGTCCGGCAGCGTCTTGACATAAGCGACGACGTTATCGATGGCGGCGTCATTACCCAGCGTCGCCGCCATCGGCACCATCATTTTTCCAAAAACATCCTTGTCGTGTGTGCCCCGAGCGCCGTTCTTGAAATATTTCAACTGCCGTTTCAGGTACCAGTCTCCCTGCCCACTCAATTTCGGCGCATTCAGCGCAGGGTTACCCTCCGCCTGCAAGCCATGACAGGCAGCACACACTGCATAGAGCGGCTTGCCCGCTGCGGCATCGCCGGCTGCTTGAGCTGAGGATTGCGCGTACGTCGGATGGCCACTTAACCATGCCTGAAACGCAGTCTCGTCCTCCGCCACGACGCTGCCACGCATGGCAAAGTGCCCGACGCCGCATAATTCGTTGCAGAGGAGGTCGAATTTCCCGGTCCGGGTGGGGGTGAACCAGATAAAGGTGACCAGGCCCGGCACCAGATCCATCTTGGCCCGGAACTGCGGTACAGCGAAGTTGTGCAGGACGTCTATGGAGCGCAGCAGCGCCTTGACCGGCTTGCCGATGGGCAGATGCAGCTCCTGGCTTGCTACCAGGACATCGTCCTGTCCGTTGGGATCGTCGGGATTCATGCCAAACGGGTTTTTATCGCTGACGTGCCGGGCATCGACGGTGCCTAACACCCCGTCCTTCCCGGGGAAGCGATAGCTCCAGTGCCACTGCCTGCCCACGACCTCGACCACCGCCGCGTCTTTCGGGACGTCGACGAAATTCGCCCATACAAACAAGCCGGGGGCCAACATGGCGACGATGCCCACCGTGGTCAATCCGGTGAGCCACCATTCCAGCTTCTTGTTCTCGGGTTCGTACGCCGCCCGTCCGCCCTTCCGCTGACGGTAGCGGATCACGGCATAGGCCATAAACAAATTGATGGCGACGAAGACAAACCCCGTGACCCAGAACGTGAGGCTGATCGTGTCGTCCATCGCCCCCCAGTTGGAGGCGATCGGTGTGAAATACCACGGGCTCAGGAAGTGAAACAGGACCGAGCCAACGATCAATACGATCAATGCAATGGCTATAGCCATAGTCGGATTCAGCGCCCAAGTGCAACGTTACTCGCGGA
>JBOHST010000268.1:0-2373 GCA_050733375.1 Gemmatimonadales bacterium | reverse complement strand
GAGCCCGCCGGCCGCGGTGGCGTGACCGGTCCCGGCGGCGCGCAACGGATCGCGCCGCGCGTGCGACGCCGCCGCGATCCCCGCATGGAGGTCGAGCTGTCCCCACGGGCCGCGCTCTCGCCGCGCCAAGTCGTCGAGGATGGCGGTGCGCAGGCGGCGCTCTCCCTTTGACAGTTGCAGCGTGTCGGCGGCCTCCACCGCGCGCACCATCGGGTCCACCTGAAACGGGCGGCGCAGCGGCGTCGGATCCACCATCACGCCGCGGGCGATCCAATGCTCGACGTAGGGGGTTGCCCAGTGGGCGAGCGGGACGTAGGGCGAGGGGTCCTGGGCGGCGAGCGGTCCGCTGATGAGCAGGACGGCGAACAGGCGCATGGCGGCCCAATGTACCGTTGTCCGTCGCTGCGCCGCTATGTTGGGGCGAGCACCTCCATTATCATTGGCGAGTCTTTCCCCGGAAAACGAGCCATGCGCGTCGAGCAGAGCCGCGACGGGTTGGTCGAGACGGTGCACCGCCTGCACGTCGCGGTGGTGGATGCCGACGGCGCGCTGGTGGCGCGGGTGGGCGACCCCGATTTCGCAACGTTCTGGCGCTCGGCGGCAAAACCGTTCCAGGCGCTCCCGCTCGTCGTGGACGGGGTGACGGACCGATTCAACCTGACCAGTACCGAGCTCGCGCTGTGTTGCGCCTCCCACTCGAGCGAGCCCGCGCAGGTGGATCGGGTGCGCGAATTCCTCCGGCTGGTGGGCTGTGGAGAACAGGACCTGCGTTGTGGGCCGCACACACCACTCGCCGAGCATGTCGCGAAGGATTACCAGAAACGGGGTGTGCGGCTCACCGCTGTCTACTCGAACTGTTCCGGGAAGCATACCGGGATGCTGGCTCTGGCGCGCCATCATGCGTGGCCGACGGACGACTACGATCGGCTGGCGCACCCGGTGCAGCAGCGCTGTCTCGAGGAAGTGAGCCGCTGGAGCGGGGTGGCTCGCGAGCGAATCGGCACCGCGGTGGATGGGTGCGGCGTGGCGTGCTTCGCGCTGCCGTTGCGCAGCATGGCGCTGGCGTACGCGAGGCTGCCTACCGATCCGGCAGCGGTCCGCATCGTCGAGTCCATGCTCCGCCACCCCGAGCTGGTCGCCGGCCAGCAGCGCCCGTGCACCGAAATGATGCGGGCGCATCCGAGTCGGGTGATCGTGAAGGTCGGCGCCGAGGGAGTGTACAGCGCCGTGCTCACCCGGGAGCGGCTCGGCGTCGCACTCAAAGTCGAGGATGGCCACGGCCCTGCGGCGGCGCTCGCGATCGCGCACGTGCTCGAGCAGCTGGGTCTCGTGCCGCAACCGGCGTCTCTCGCCGCCCGGCCCAATCTCAACACGCGCGGGGAGACAGTCGGCGAGCTGCGTGTTTTCGGTGCCCTGGAGCGATAGAACGATGACAGTGGAACGGCGCGACCCCGCTACCTTGCCACCGGCGCTCGATCCCAAGACGGTCGCGCTGGTGCGCGTGACGCTGGCCATCGCGCGCGGCGACGAAGCGGCGACGCGCGACCGGATGCGCGCCGCGCAGGCTGCCGGCGTGCCCGCGTTGTGGATGGAAGAGCTCTTGTTGCAGAGTTTTCTCAATGTCGGCTATCCCTTGTCGCTGGCGGCCTTCGCCGTGTGGCGCGAGGTGGCCGGACCGTCGACGAATGGGGGGGAGCCGCTGCGACACGGCGACCATCCGCGCTGGATGGAGCGTGGCCGGGTGCTGTGCGCGGAGGTGTATGGCAGGACGTACCACAAGCTCCTCCTCAACCTTCGGGGGTTGCACCCGGCGCTCGAAGCGCTCGTGGTCGTAGACGCGTACGGCAAGCTCCTCGGACGCCCTGGGCTCGATGCGGCGCGGCGCGAGCTGTGCACCCTCGCGGCGATCACGATGCTCGAGGCCCCCCGGCAGCTGCATGCGCACTTCCGCGGCGCGTTGAACGTCGGGTGGAAGCGCGAGGACGTGGACGCGGTACTCGTGCTGGCGGAGCAGGATCTCGCGCCGGCACGGGCTCTCAAAGTGTGGGAGCTGTGGGTCGATGTACGGGAGCGCGCCCTGGATTCCACCGGGAAGGCTGAGAGCTGACGGCAGATGGCTGATTGCCATGTTCATTGACCGCGCCGTTGTCCACGTGCTGGGCGGCCCTGGCGGGGCGGGTGCGAGTTCTTTCCGAAGAGAGAAATTCGTCCCCAAGGGCGGACCGGACGGTGGCGACGGCGGCCCCGGCGGCAGCGTCTTTGTGCGCGCCGACGCCAATCTCGCGACGCTGCTCGACTACCGCTACCGCACCGAATGGAAGGCGGAACGTGGCCATCACGGGAAAGGGAAGCAGATGACGGGAAAGACTGGCG
>JBOHST010000267.1:0-10360 GCA_050733375.1 Gemmatimonadales bacterium | reverse complement strand
GAGGATTCGTTGTACGCGATTGCCTCGACGTTGCTTCGGACCCGGGCGGCGAGCCCACCCGCGCTCGAACCCCTCGTGCGCAGATTCATGCTCGTCTGGCACCCGAGCGGAGCGAAAGAGACGGCGGCTGGGTCTGATCGAGCCCCGGCACGGCAGCCGAGTCAGCAATTGGCGAGGTATCCGATCTAGCTACCGAGAAGTGCGGGATCTCGCGTCTCCGGCCGACAGATCGGGCACACCTGCATCTTCGGCTCCCGGTGTCGGACAAGCCGCACGGGGCCCAGCTGCGCGGTGGTGTCGGCGGTCGTGTCGCGCACGGTCACGCGCAACGTCATCGTCGAGCCGATCACAGTGCCCTGGAAGCGCGCGGGGAAGGTGGGACCGACGTATACGGGATAAGCCCGCAGCACGTACACACCGGGCACGTCAAAGCGGCCGCTCCGATCCAGCACGATGGTTTGCGGCACATTGCCGAACGTGCAAGCGATGTGCACGTGTGCGCTCGTGTCGTCGGCGATCAATCCGGCGTTGTCGCCGCCCCAGGTCCCGCTGATTTTTCCGGGTGAGGGGCCCGGCCCCGCGACTTCGCAGTCACGCAGCAGCACGATGGCCAAGCCCGCAAGGATGACCCGGTTCACGCGTCCCCTCATGATACCTCGGCGGGTTGAGGCGGCGTCACTTCCCCCTGCCCCGGCGTCCGCCTCCCCGCTAAGTTGAAGCCGCAACACTGACTGGCCCCTCGTCCAATGGCAGGACAACGGACTTTGGATCCGTGAATGAAGGTTCGAATCCTTCGGGGCCAACTGGCGCGCGCGGCTTCCCGGCCCGTTCCTGTCGCCAGCCCGCCACACCGCACTGTGGCACCAATTATGCGCTAAGGCCGTCGGCAATCATGCCCACCAGGCCCCAGGCGCTCCTCTCGATCATCGCAGTGACTCTGCTCACGACGTGTCGTGGCAGTGATGGCACTGGCCCAGCCGCCCCCATTCCCACCGACATTGCCCTCGTCTCCGGGGACCATCAGACCGGAACGGTCGGTCAGGTTTTGCCACAGCCGCTCGTCATCGAAGTCACTTCATCCACGGGCGCCGCCGTCGAGGGCGTCACCGTCGCCTGGCAGCTCAATGCCGTCGGCGGGGCCCTCTCGGCCGCGTCGATCGCGACCGATGCGCTCGGCCGAGCCGGCGTCAGCGTGACGTTGGGAACGGCAGCCAGATCGAACAATGTCAGCGTCACGGCGAGTGTCGCGGGTTTGAACGGGTCACCCGTGACGTTCACCGCCAGCACGGCGGCGGGTCCTGTGAGCCAGCTCTCGGCGGTTTCTGGAAATCTCCAAACCGGCGCCGTCGGGCAGGCGGTGCCGGAATCGCTCGTGGTGGCGGTGAAAGACCAGTTCGACAATCCCGTGATCGGGGCACTCGTGACCTGGGTCGTCACGGCGGGAGGTGGTTCCGTATCGCTTGCGTCCGTGACAACCGATGCCCAGGGGCGCGCCGCTGTCGCGTGGTCGCTTGGATCGCAGCCTGGCTCGCAGCGTGTTACGGCGGCGGTCGCCGGTGTCGCCGGACCGCCGCTGGAATTCGTGGCGGCCGCGCTCGCGGGTGCGGCGGCGCAGATCGTCCTGGTTTCGGGCAACGACCAGTCGGGTATCGTGGGCACGGCGCTCACGGACCCGTATGTGGTCCGGGTGACGGATGCGTTCGGGAACCCGGTCGCTGGTGTCGCAGTCACCTGGGGCGTCACGGCGGGGGGAGGGTCGATCGCGCCGCTCGCTGCGCTCACCAATTCGTCCGGGCTCGATTCCGCAATTCGGACGCTGGGAACAGTCGCGGGCATCAACGCCGACACGGCAACCGCCACGGGAGCGGGGCTCACCGGATCCCCGATCGCATTCACGGCCACGGCGCATGCCGGCCCCGTGACACACCTCAGTCCGGTCTCAGGCGACAACCAAACCGGTACCGTCGGCCTCACGATCCCGGAATCGCTGGTGGTGCTGGCGCGAGACTTGTATGACAACCCCGTACCTGGCGCGCTCGTGGGATGGTCGGTCACGGCGGGCGGAGGGACATTGTCGGCGGGGTCGGCGCCCACGGATAGCCAGGGCCGCTCGTCGGTCAGCTGGACGCTCGGGCCGACGGCCGGGCCACAGGGCGCGGCGGCAACCTTCGGTGGCGCGGTTGGGTCGCCCGTTCCGTTCGCCGTGACCGGGCTCGCCGGCCCGCCGTCCGCGGTCACGTTCCTGCAGCCTCCGGGAAACACCGCCGCCGGGGCGGTCATGACGCCGGCGGTCACCGTGGCGATCGTGGATGCCTTCGGCAACCTCGTCACGACGGCCACTGACCCGGTCGAGGTGGTCATCGCGTCGAATCCCGCCGGCGGCGTGCTGTCCGGCACGACCCCCGTCAGCGCCGTCAACGGCGTCGCGACCTTCGCGGACCTGAGCATCGACCAGGTCGGCGCGGGCTACTCCCTGCAGGCATTCTCGGGTTCGCTCACCGCGGTGACCAGCCCGGCGTTCACCGTGACGACCAGCGGCACGGTGCTCGTGTTCACCGCGCACCCCGTGACGACGCAGGCAGGGGCGGCGATCGCCCCGGCCGTTCAAGTGACCGCGCAAGATGCCCTGGGCAACACGGTGGTCGGTTTCACGGGCGACGTCACGGTCGCCATCGGGAACAATCCGGGCAGCGGGACGCTCTCGGGCACGCTGAGCCAACCGGCGGTCGCCGGCGTCGCCGCCTTCTCCAACCTGAGTATCGACCAGGCCGGCACCGGTTACACCCTGAGCGCCACCTCCGGCGCTTTGACCTCGACGCCGAGCGCGCCGTTCAACATCACCGCATCCGTGCTGGGCAGCGTGGTGGTTTCCGCGGGCAACGGTCAGACCGGCCTCGTCGGGTACCCTCTCAACGTGGCGCCCGCGGTCCTCGTCCGGGACGCGGCGAACGCCCCGGTGGCCAGCGCGCAGGTCACGTTTGCCGTCGCCGGCGGAGGCGGCGGCGTCACCGGCGCCGACGCGACGACCGACGTCAACGGGATCGCGACGGTCGGGAGCTGGACGGTGCAGCTTGGGACCAACACGCTGACGGCGACCGTCGCCGGCTCGGGGATCACGGGAAACCCCGTCACGTTCACCGCGACCGGTGCCCAGGCCGCGTACGACATCGAGGTGCGGTTCCTGACGCCCACGAGCCCCTCGCGGCTGGCGGCCTTCACCAATGCGGCCGCGCTGTGGGCGACGCTCATCTACGGCGACGTGCCCAACATCCAGGTGAACCTTCCCCCTGGCGCGTGCGCTTCGAATACGCCCGGGTTGCACGAGACGATCGACGACATCGTGATCTTCGCGGTCGTCGACTCGATCGACGGACCGGGCAACATCCTGGGTCAGGCGGGCCCGTGCTTCATCCGCAATGCGGGGAAACTGCCATTGCTCGGCGTGATGATGTTCGATTCCGCCGACGTGGCACAGCTCGAGCTGGACGGTCAGTTCGAGCTTGTCATCCTGCACGAGATGGGACACGTGCTGGGCTATGGGACGATCTGGCCCGACCTCGGTCTGCTGGTGGGCGAGGGAGGGGCCGATCCGCACTTTGTCGGGGCGCAGGCCATCGCGGCGTTCAATCGTGTCGGCGGCCAGAGCTACGTGGCGGGAGCGAAGGTGCCGGTGGAAAACTGCTGCGGCCCCGGCACCCAGGACGCGCATTGGCGCGAATTCGTCTTCGTCAATGAGTTGATGACCGGCTTCCTCGACGCCGGCGCCAATCCGCTCAGCGTGATCTCGACCGCCTCGATGGGCGACCTCGGCTACCGCGTGAATTACGCAGGGTCGGATTCCTACACCGTGACGAATCCGGTCGCCGCCATCAGCGCCCGCCCCCGTCCCCCGCTCTTGTTGAAGCACGACGTCCTGCGGATTCCGCTGGTCGAGCTCGACGCATCAGGGTCCGTCGTACAAATCCACCCGCCGCGGTAGCGGGCGCCAACCCAGCGCGCGGCCCTCAGGGACCGCGCTGCATCATCATACGCCGGGACACCATCGGCTTCGGCAGGGCGTCAAAGCGCGCCATCTGGTCGGAGCGCAACAGATTGCGGATCATCATGTACCACTGGTCCGCTTCGTCCTGCATCGCTTCGAACTCGGCTCGTACGCTGTCGAATCGCGCCCGCATCTCGGGCGTGATTTCCTGCTGCGATGGACGCGGCTGCCCCTGATAGCGGCGCCACAGCACGGCGCGCTTATCGGCGGCCTGCTTGAGCACGGCGTTGAGCGCCCGATAGGAGTCGGCCACCGCTGTTCGTTGGGGCGTATCGAGCCCGACGGCCACGGCGAGCGAATCGAGCGTGAGCCAATGATCGGGGGGTGGAGTAATCGGCGGCTCGCCCTGCTGAGCGGCGAGCGGGAGGGCGAGCCCAAGCAGCGCGCTCAGGACGACGAGTTTCGGTCGCATCGGAACTCCTCGGAACGTCCCACGGTCAATGACACCAACCGGATTTCTCACAGACCCAGCACTGCGCCGGACTCCACCGCGCCACCGCCTGGTTCCATCGTTTCGTTCGATAGAGAGCGATCGTCCGGCGCCACGCTGGCACCGCAGGGTCTTCAGGGACGTAGACGGCGCGAGCCGTACCGAGAGCGCGGGTAAGCATGACCAGACTGTCCACCCACACATAGGTGACGCCAGGTGTCAGCGAATCATATCGCTCTGTCGCAGGGCGCCCCGGCCGCGGCATGATCGTGATCTTCAGTTGAATGCGACCGCGACGGATATCGCTCTTCCGAGTGCGATGGATGTGTTTCTCCGGCGACACGATGGCCACGGTCCCAAGTGTGTCGATGAGGTTCTGGTCAAACTGGCCGTGGTACTCGATGCTGTCCTCCGCGAATTCCAGGTGGCTGGCATAGTCGAGCACGGCGGCGCGTTGCGTTGAATCCATCGGATCTGTGATCGCGGCGGATGGCGCTGGCGTTCGAGCCCCAGCCAATCCGAAGATGTACTCCGCACCGAGCCACCCGAGACCTCCGATGCCGATCAATGGGCCCGCGAGCACCGCCCACCCGGCGATCCCGCTCAGCGACAGCCGCCGCCAGGCGAGCCAGATGGCCACCCCCGTGACGAACGCGAGCAGGCCAATCGCGACGATCGGATGAACGAATGACAGAATCCCTGCCCCGATGAGTCCCAATACCGCGAGGATCACCCACCCCGTCCGCATATTGCCCCCCGAGTCGAGCACCGCGTCGAGCAGCTTTACCGCTGGTCCACGAGACGTCGCATCCGCGCAACTTCATCCTGAAGCTCTTTGTTGTCGGCGGCACCCCACAGCTCGACCACGGCAGTCGCCCAGCGGCGTGCGGTGGTGTTGTCGCCGGCGCGATCAGCGAGGTGAGCCCGGAGCACCATTGCGCGAACCAACGCTGCCGCGTCTTGCACGTCATGGAGCAGCCATGTTCCCAAGGTCGCCGTGGCTCCAAGCGAATGATCGAGCAACTGGGTGGCGGCCGTGGTATCGCCGATCCCAAGAAGCACGGTTGCTTCTCCGTACGTCCTGGCGATTGCCAGGTCACCAGGGCGCATGCCGACCCGCAAGGTTCGCAGCTGCGCCAACCTCGCGCGAATCGCGGTGGTGTCCCTTGCTTCGAGATCGCGCAGCAGTTGGAGGTAACCGTATTCTGGCCTGTCCGGACTGATCGCCCGGGTACCGAGCAACGGGAACGCCCACATCCGAGGGATATCGAGGATCGCGTCGCTCTGGACAATGCGTTGCGCCGGCGCCACCCAGATCTGGATCAGGCTGTCCACTCGCCGTGCGAGCGCGGTGATGCTGTCACGAGGCGCCCCCAGCGCAGCGTACCCCCACAGCGCCAACCCCGTACTGGCGAGCGTCAGGGGCTTGATTGACTGAATGCCAGAGACAGACTTGAAAGTGGAGTCGCGCCCCCCCGCCATGAGACGCGCCGTCAAATGCGCCCGCCCGGTCAACCCTGCCAGGCCGGCGATCTGGAGAGCTTCGACTGTGTCCGGCGTCTGGTGCGCGTGCAGAATCGAATCGGCGAGCGTCCGAGCCCGCCCGAAGTGTCCTGCCTTCACGGCAAGCCGTGTTTCGGCCACGCCGAGCCGCAGCTGCTCCCGTGGCTCGCGCGCGAGCATCCGAGCGCGCCGGACGCTCAGCAGCGCGGATTGCTCCGTCGCGCCCGCTTCGCCAAGCTCACCCATCGTCTCGAGGACGAGGCCGAGCGCTTCATAGGCGCCGGCGCTGTCGCGAAACGCGTGCACCCATCGCAGGGTGACGCCTCGCAGCAGGCGCCGGTTCCGCTCGACTGCCGCCTCATGGCTCGGAGGATGCGCTTCCGGTCGCCCACCGAACACATCGTTCCGTGGAAAGGGAACGAACGCCAGCGTGTCGCCCACCAGGGACGGATACGAGGCGAACCACATGGTATCGCGTTGCACGGCGTGTCCGAAGCGAACCCTGGATATGTCGGCGTAGAGGAGCATCGCGAGACGCTCGAACGCACGCCCCCGGAAAACGAAATAGGCGGACGGCGCGACCCGGAGCGCCTGGTCGTAGGCCCGCAGCGCCGTCTGATAGCTGGTGCGAAACCGCCATCTGGAACGGCTGGTCGAATCGTGCACCACCGTTTGGTCCAGCCGGTGACACTCCCCCAGCCCGTACCAGGCAGGAAATGAATTGGAATCGCTCGCGATGAGACTTTCATAGCGCCGGCAGGCTTGCGTAAACCGCCCGTCGGCGAGAGCCAGCAAGGCTTCCGCGAGCATGCCGTCGCGTGGGCTGAGCCGGTCGCGGGCCGCCGCAGCGGCGCGGGCGTACCGGTTCCACAACGCCGCTGAATCCCCCAACAACGCCGACACTGCTGCAAGCCACAGGTTCGCGTGCGGATACGCGGGATCGAGCTGGACGGCCCGAAGGAAGGCCCGCTGCGCACCAGCAGCATCCCAGGCGGCGAGCGCTGCGTCCCCTTCCAGATACGCCCGCAAGGCGCCCAGCACGCGGGTGCCCGTTGTTCCTACCGCCACGGTACGGGCGCTCGCGCGGCCGACAAGGAGCGAGTCGACAAGCTCTTGGAGCTTGGACTCGACGTTCCCCAGGTCGCTGCCGAATCGGACGGAATACTCTTGCACGGTTGCGCCCCGTCGGGTCACGTCATACAACGCGGCGCGCACGACGGTCGTGTCCCCATACTGAGCGAGACGACCCCAGATCAGCAGGCCGGCACCGACGCTGCGCGCGATGCCCAGCGCGGCGCCCAGCGTCGAGGTGTCTCGACCGCGTTGGAGCCGCGCGTCATTCACGCGCATCAGATCTACGGACCGTACGCCCTGCCAGGTCGCCAGCGCGTCGTAGATGAGCGATTGGCAGTGAAACCCATTCAACCCCGAGGGAGTCGCCGCTCCATCGTGCCCGAGTGGAACGACGGCATACAGCGACTGATCGAGCGTGGTCTCGGTGAGTTTCAGCACCACGAGGATCCCGAGTACTCCCACCGCGACGGCGGCGATCCCCGCGCCCCAACGCCGTCGTCGCCGCGCCAACACGCTGCGGGGCGTCCACACGCCGGTCGGGGCCGCCAGCGCGTCGACCAGCTCGGCGGCCGTCTGAAACCGATCCTGCGGTAACACGGCGAGCATCTGCGCCACCACGCCGGCCACTTCCGGTGGAATGGACGGACGCAGCGTGGCAAGCTCGGTAAGTCTGTCCCGCGAGTACGCCGGCCCCGCGCTTGGCCCCTCGGGCGGTGTCACCCCGATGGGCGGCCGCCCGCCGAGCATTTCGAACAGTACGCAGCCGAGACTGTAGGTGTCACTCCGGCCATCGACCGGGACGGAGCCGGCCTGTTGCTCCGGACTCATGTAGTCGGGCGTGCCGACGGTCATCCCCGTGGCCGTGACTCGCCGCGCCCCCGCGGCGCTGATCGCGCGCGCGATGCCGAAGTCGCTCACGACGGCGTGACCGGACTGCACCAGGATGTTTTCCGGTTTGATGTCGCGGTGCACGATGCCGGCGCGGTGCGCGTAGTCGAGCGCGTCGGCCACCTCGCGCGCGATCGTCAGCGCCTCGGCGACCGGGAGCTGCCCGTCGCGCTCGAGGCGGTCACGCAGCGACTCGCCGGTGACGAACGGCATGACGTAGAACAGGCAGCCGTCCGCGTCCCCGGAGTCGTACAGCGGGAGGATGTGGGGGTGGGTGAGGCCGGCGGCGAGGAGGATTTCCCGCAGGAACCGCTCGGGGCCGAGCGTGACCGCGAGCTCGGGGCGTAACACTTTGAGTGCGACGTCCCGGTCGTGGCGGATATCGTGGGCGAGGTACACGACTGCCATCCCGCCGCGGCCGACTTCACGGCCGATCGTGTACCGGCCCAGGAGTGCTTGCTCGAGGCGACTTCGCAGATCGGCCACAGCCCTTGCTACGCTCCCCGCTCCTCGCCACGTGGGTACAGCCTGTTTAGAGTACCGGCCTTCGCGGTCCCACGCCAGCGCTCAGCAACCCCTTGGCTTCAGCCACTTTGCCGTGTAGCTTGTGCGGCTCCGGATGGCGGACCACACGTTCTCCCGCGGGCAGCTCTTGCTCCTCGCCGGCACGGCCAACCGGCCGCTCGCCGAGGAGATGGCGCAGCATGTGGGGCAGGCGCTGTGCGCGCTCACCATCCGGCGCTTTGCCGACGGCGAGATCTTCATCAAGATCGACGAGAACGTGCGTGGACGGGACGTGTTCATCATCCAGTCCACCAATCCGCCGGCGGAGAACTACCTGGAGCTGCTGCTCCTGACCGACGCCGCCCGCCGGGCGAGCGCCGCGCGGATCACGGCCGTGCTGCCCTACTTCGGGTACGCGCGCCAGGACCGCAAGGACCAGCCGCGGGTGGCGATCAGCGCCAAGTTGATGGCGAACCTGATCACACACTCGGGTGCGGACCGGGTGCTGGGAATGGACTTCCATTCCCACCAGCTGCAGGGGTTCTGGGACATTCCGGTGGACCACCTGTACGCGGCGCCGGTATTCGTGTCGCACTTCCGGACGAAGGCGCTGCAAGAGCCGGTGGTGGTCGCGCCGGACGTGGGGTCCGCCAAGATGGCCCGCGGATACGCCAAACGGTTGAACGCGTCGCTCGCGATCATCGACAAGCGGCGCCCGTCGGCGAACATCGCGGAAGTCGTAAACGTGGTCGGCGAAGTCGAGGGCAAGGACTGTCTCATCCCCGACGACATGATCGACACGGCGGGGACGATCACCGAGGCGGCCGCGGCGCTCAAGCGGCTCGGCGCCCGGCGCGTGTTCGCGTTCGCCACGCACGCGCTCTTGTCCGGCCCCGCGGTCGAACGGCTCCGGGCGTCGCCGCTCGAAGAAGTGGTGGTGACGAACACGATCCGGCTCCCCGAGGAGCGGAAGTTCGAGAAGCTCAAGATCCTGTCGATCGCGGGACTGATGGCCAAAGCGATCGGCTACGAGCACTCGAACCAGTCTGTGAGCGCGCTGTTTGACTGACGACTGACAACTGACAGATGAGGCATTGGTATGGCCCAATTTGTGGCGCTCGCGGCGAATCCGCGCGCGCAGACCGGCAAGGGAGCGGCGCGGCAGATCCGCTTTCAGAAGAAGGTTCCGGCAGTGCTCTACGGGCACGGCCGCCCGACCCAGTCGGTCGAGGTGGATGCGCAGGCGCTCGAGCAGGCGCTCGCCGGGATCGAACCCGCCAGCACCATCATCGAGCTTACCCTGGAGGGCAAGAAGGCCCGGACGCTGATCCGCGAGATCCAGCGTCATCCGGTGCGGCCCGACATCATCCACGTGGATTTCTACGAGATTCACGCGGACGAGAAGGTGACGCTCAAGGTCCCGGTGCACCTCGTGGGGACCCCCGACGGGGTGCGCAACGCGGGTGGGGTGCTCGATCAGGTAACCCGTGAGGTCGAGATCGAAGTGCTCCCCGAGCAGATCCCGGACCGGGTCGAGCTGGACGTCACGGCGCTGATCATCGGCCGCTCGCTCCACGTGCGCGACCTCAACATCCCCAACGCCACGATCCTCACCCAGGGCGATCTGACGATCGCGACGGTGGTGCCGCCGCGGACCGAGGAGGTCGTCGCCCCGGCAGCGGAGGTCGTGGCCGAGGTCGCCGAGCCCGAGCTGATCCGCAAGCCGCGTGAAGAGGAAGGCGAGGAGGGCGAGGGTGAAGTCGAGGGGAAGGCGGCGGAGGCAAAGCCCAAGGGCGGCAAAGAGGGCTGAGCCCTGCGCGCCGTCGTCGGGCTGGGCAACCCGGGCCCGGAGTACGCGGCGACGCGTCACAACGCAGGCTTCTGGGTGGCGGACGCGCTCGTCGCGCGCTGGGGATTTC
>JBOHST010000266.1:0-3900 GCA_050733375.1 Gemmatimonadales bacterium | reverse complement strand
TTCCTGGCGCACGGCGTGGAGCTCCTCCAGGATCTCGGTCTTGTCCCTCGCGTCCGCGGCTGAAATGCTTTTGTGACGGATCCGATCCGCAATCGCCGCCACCAGCGGCCGCAGCAGGAGGAAGCCGCCGACGAACAACAGGCCGAGAAATAAAAATTCCTCGATGTTCATGCTGGTCCTTCCATAATTATCACGACGGCGGAGCGAGGCGCGCCGCTTCGCGTTGCTTGGACAGCAACCGCTCGGCGAAATCGAGCCGCTCCTCGAGCTCCGCGACCCGGCGTTCGAGCGACTCCGCCGAGCGCACCCGCTCCCGCAGCGTGTCCACCTCCGCCACGAGCGACCGATCCACGGTCGCGCCCTCGAGCCGCTTCCGAATCGACCGGGCCAGCGCGGGCACCACCATCACAGCGAGCATCGGCACCGCGATCACTCCGATCATCACGAACACGAACGTCACACCCTGCTCCATCGTTCACCTCGGCGGCGCGAGTCGATCCAGGTCGCGCTGCTTGGCGAGCATCCGCTCGGCGAAGTCCAACCGCTCCTGGAGCTCGATCACGTCTTGTTGCAGCCGCTCCACCTGTCCGGCCAGCTCCTCCTGACGCCCGGGTTCGAGATCGGCGTCGTGCCGCGGCCGGAGCCGCTCCGCCGCCGCGCGGGCGATCGGGCTCAACAGCCAGATGCCCCCGCCGAACACCGCCGCCGCCATGATGGCCTCCGGACCGCTCATGCGTGTCTCACTCCGAGCGGGCGATCTGCGGCGCGCTACGACGCTGCGCCAGCAACCGTTCCGCGAAGTCCAGCCGCTCGGCGAGCTCGGCCAGTTCACGGCGCACCTGCTCCAGATTTTCCACGACGGCCTCGTGCTGCTCGCCCATCTCGGCGCGCAGATCCTCGGCTTGCGGAAGCGCGTGCTTCCCCCGAATCCGATCCGCCAACGCCCGGCCGATCGGCGAGAACCCCAGGCACACCACCGTGCCACCGCCGAATATGAGGAGTATGGCGAGAATCCCTTCAATGTTCATGCGTCCGCGCGGCCTCCTTCCGTCCAACCTAGCGGTCAGTCCCGCACCCGCAACACCTTGCGCAGGAAGCGCCCCGTGTGCGAGGCGCCGGCCTTGGCCACCACCTCGGGTGATCCCGCCGCCACCAGTTGCCCGCCGCGATCGCCCCCCTCGGGGCCAAGGTCGATCACCCAGTCCGCGGTCTTCACCACATCGAGGTTGTGCTCGATCACGACGACCGTATTGCCCTTGTCCACCAGGCGGTGCAGCACTTCGAGCAGCAATCGCACGTCCTCGAAATGGAGCCCGGTGGTCGGCTCGTCGAGGATGTAGAGCGTCCGGCCGGTGTCCCGCTTGGACAACTCGGTCGCGAGTTTGACGCGCTGCGCCTCGCCCCCCGATAAGGTCGTCGCCGACTGGCCTAGGTGGATGTAGCCGAGCCCTACGTCGTTCAGCAGTTCCAGTTTCGAACGGATCCGCGGCTGACTATCGAAGAACTCCAACGCATCCGCCACGGCGAGGTCGAGGACATCCGCGATCGACTTTCCTTTATAGCGGACCTCGAGCGTCTCCCGGTTGTAGCGCCGACCCTTGCAGACTTCGCAGGGCACGTAGACGTCGGGAAGAAAGTGCATCTCGACCTTGACGAGCCCGTCTCCCTGGCACGCCTCGCAGCGCCCACCCTTCACGTTGAACGAGAACCGCCCCGGCCCATAGCCGCGCATTTTGGATTCCGGGAGGTAGGTGAACAGCTCCCGAATCGGGGTGAAGAGCCCCGTGTAGGTGGCTGGATTGGAGCGTGGCGTCCGGCCGATGGGGCTCTGGTCGATGTCGATGACCTTGTCCACGAGGGCTAGGCCTTCGATGCGCGTGTGCGCTCCCGGCACCACCTTGGCGCGGTAGAAGTGCCGCGCCAGCGCCTGGTACAGGATATCGGTGACCAGAGTCGACTTCCCCGAGCCCGAGACGCCCGTCACGGCGATGAACAGGCCGAGCGGAAAGTCGACGGTAAGGTCCCGCAGGTTGTGCTGGCGCGCGCCGATCACGCGCAGCGCGCGGTCGTCCGACGGCGCGCGGCGGTTGGGTGGGATCGGGATGCGCAGCTCGCCCCGCAGATACCGGGCGGTGAGCGAATCGCGATGCAGCAGGACGTCGTCGAGCGTCCCGGCGGCCACCACTTCGCCGCCGTGCCGTCCGGCGCGCGGGCCCAAATCGATCACCTGGTCGGCGGCTCGGATCGTCTCCTCGTCGTGCTCCACCACGAGCACGGTGTTGCCGAGGTCGCGCAGCTCGCGCAGCGTCTCGAGCAACCGGGCGTTGTCGCGCTGGTGCAGCCCGATGGATGGCTCGTCGAGGATGTAGAGCACGCCGACGAGCCGGCTGCCGATCTGGGTGGCGAGCCGGATGCGCTGCGCCTCTCCACCGGACAACGTGACCGCCGAGCGCTCCAGGGTCAGATAGTCGAGGCCGACGTTCTTGAGGAAGCGCAGCCGGTCGGTCACCTCCTTGAGGATCGGCCGCGCGATCTCGGGGTCGAGCCCGGGCCGGCCGTTGCCGCGCAACGGCAGTGATTCGAAGAACGCCAGCGCGTCGCTCACCGGCAGGAGCACCACGTCGCCGATGCTCTTTCCCGCGATCAGCACCGACAGGCTTTCCGGGCGCAGCCGCCGACCGCCACAGCTGGGGCACGGCTGCTCGACCATGTATCCCTCGAGCTGTTCCCGCACCGCTTCGGACGCCGTCTCGCGGTACCGCTTCTCGACGTGGCGCAGCACTCCGGTCCATCCCGATTCATAGCTGCCCTGCCACCGCTCGCTGTGGTATTGGTAGGTGAAGGTCTTTCCCGGCGCGCCCTGCAGGATCGCCTTCTTCGCGGCAACGGCGAGGCTTTTCCATGGGGTGTCGAGGTTGAACTTGAACGCCCGGGCGAGGGTCGGCAGGATGACCTTGCGGATGTAGCCGGAGGGCTCGCCCCACGGCAGGATCACGCCCTCGAGGATCGAGAGACTCGGGTCGCCGATCACCAGGTCGGCATTCACTTCGCGCCGCGTGCCCAACCCGGAACAATCGGGGCACGCCCCGAAGGGCGAATTGAACGAGAACTGTCGCGGCTCGAGCTCGGGGAGCGACAACCCGCATTTGGGGCAGGCGTAGCGCTCCGAAAACATGGTTGACTTCGGGCCGCCGTTGGCGCTGTGGCGCACGATTTCGACGATCCCTTCGGCGGCGCGCAGGGCGGTCTCAATCGAGTCGGCGAGCCGGTTGCGGTCCGCGGCGCGCACCACGAGCCGGTCCACCAGCACCGCGATGTCGTGGTTCTGGCGACGATTGAGCTTGGGAACGGCGGCGAGGTCGTATGTTTCGGCATCGACCCGCACGCGCACGAACCCCTGCTTGTGGGCGCCGTCGAACACATCGCGGAACTCGCCCTTCCGGCCCCGCACCAAGGGGGCCAGGATCTCGAATTTCGTCCCTTCGGGCCACCGCAACACGTGGTCGGTGATCTGCGATGAGCTCTGGCGCTCGACCGGCGTGCCGTCGTTGGGACAATGGGGTGTCCCGGTGCGGGCCCACAAGAGTCGGAGGTAGTCGTAGACCTCGGTGATCGTGCCGACGGTGGACCGGGGATTCGCGCCCGCGGTCTTCTGCTCGATCGAGATCGCGGGCGAGAGCCCCTCGATCGCGTCCACGTCGGGTTTCTCCATCAAGCCGAGGAACTGCCGCGCATAGGCGGAGAGCGATTCGACATAGCGGCGTTGACCTTCGGCGTAAATCGTGTCGAAGGCGAGGGACGATTTCCCCGAGCCCGAAAGCCCGGTGAACACCGTGAGGGTGTTGCGGGGAATCTCGACGGTGATGTCTTTGAGGTTGTGTTCGCGGGCGCCGCGGACGA
>JBOHST010000265.1:0-3003 GCA_050733375.1 Gemmatimonadales bacterium | reverse complement strand
GGAAACACGCGGCGTGTAACTTACGCCCGATCCCGCAGGTGTGCTAACTCAAGCAGCCGTGTGTCCTTGCGAATTGACCACACCCCGGTTAGGCTGTAGCACGATTTCCACAGGTGAGAGATACGTGGGCACCGAAACCCTGCAACACATCGCACTCTTCGACAAGTGCCGGAATTTCACGCGCGCGCGTGAGGTCCAGGCTGCGGGCCTGTACCCGTATTTCAAGCCGATTTCCCGCTCCGAGGACACGGTCGTCGTCATCGAGGGCAAGGAACGCGTGATGATGGGCTCCAACAACTACCTGGGGCTCACGCATCATCCGGAGGTGCTCGCGGCGGCGCGGTCGGCCCTGGAGCGCTACGGCTCCGGTTGCACCGGCAGCCGCTTTCTGAACGGCACACTCGATCTCCACGAACAGCTCGAAATCGAGCTGGCTGAGTTCTTCGGACAGGAAGCCTGCCTCGTGTTCTCGACCGGCTATCAGGCCAACTTGGGCGTGATCTCGGGGCTGGTGGGACGCGGCGACATGGTCTTTCTGGACAAGCTGGACCATGCCTCGATCGTCGACGGCGCGAAGATGTCGCATGGCGAGACCGTGCGCTTCAACCATGGCGATCTCGCCGGACTCGACCGCAAGCTGCAGCGGGTGCCCGAGGGCACCGGCACGATGGTCATCGTGGACGGCGTTTACTCGATGGAAGGCGACATCGCCGACCTCCCGAACCTCCTGAAGGTCACGCAAAAGTACGGCGCGGCGCTCGCCGTGGACGACGCGCACTCGGTCGGCGTGCTCGGACCCAAGGGCGACGGGACCGCGGCGCATTTCGGCCTGGTGGACGAAATCGACCTCATCGTCGGCACCTTCTCCAAGTCGCTCGCGTCGATCGGCGGCTTCGCGGCGGGTACCGAGAACGTGATTCACTACCTCAAGCATCACAGCCGGCCGCTCATCTTCACCGCGGCCCTGCCGCCCTCGAACACCGCCGGCGTGCTCGCCGCCCTGCATGTGATGCAGCGCGAGCCCGAGCGGCGCGATCAGTTGTGGACCAACACCCGGCGACTCCAGGAGGGGCTCCGCTCGCTCGGCTTCGACATCGGCCCGACCGAGACCCCGATCGTGCCGGTGCTCATCGGCCCGCTCGAGAAGACCTTTGTCTTCTGGCGCAAACTGTTCGACGCCGGCGTGTTCACCAACCCGGTCGTGCCACCCGCCGTGCCGCCGTCGCAATGCCGGCTGCGGACCAGCCTGATGGCCACCCACACCTCTGAGCAGATCGACCGCGCGCTCGAAACGTTCGCCCGGCTCGGCAAGGAGCTGGGGGTCATTTGACCGTCGAGGTCGAGCCCGTCCGCACCGGACGGGATCTCGAACGGTTCATCGCTTTTCCTTACACGTTGCACCGGCGGGACCCCCTGTGGGTCCCGCCGTTGCGGATGGACATCCGGACCGTCCTGTCCCCAACAAAGAACCCGTTCTTTCAGCATGCCACGGCACGCTATTTCGTGGCGCGGTCGGACGGACGAGTGGTGGGACGCGTCGCGGCCATCAAAAACGATTCGCACAACCGACTCCATCAGGACCGCGTCGGCTTCTTCGGGTTTTTCGAGAGTGTGGACGACCAGGCCGTGGCGAATGCGCTGTTCGAAGCCGCCGCGGCCTGGCTCTCCGGCCAAGGCCTGGACACGATGCGCGGGCCGATGAGCCCCTCCATCAACGACGAATGCGGCCTCCTGGTCGAGGGTTTCGAGACGCCGCCAGTCGTGTTGATGCCGTACAACCCCGCCTGGTACGTCCCGCTGCACGAGCGCTACGGATTCCGCAAAGCGAAAGACCTGATCGGGTTCTGGGGCGGTGGCGCAGCCCCACCCGAGCGCTTCATACGCGCCGGCGAGGTGTTGGCCCGGCGGCTGAAGATCACCCTGCGCCCGCTCGACATGAAGCGCTTCCGCGCGGAAGTCGACATGGTGAAGTCGTTGTTCAACGACGCGTGGGAGCAGAATTGGGGTTACATCCCGTTGACCGACGCGGAGCTGGAGCACCTCGCCAAGCAGCTGAAGCCGATCATCATCCCGGAGCTGGTGGTCTTCGCCGAGATGCAGGGCCGCGTCGTGGGATTCGGCGTCTGCATACCAGATTTCAACGTCGCCCTGAAACACAATCCCTCGGGACGGTTGGTCCCCGGCATCCTCAAGATCCTTTGGTACGCGCGCCGCATCAACCGGGCCCGGATTCCGTTGCTCGGCACATTGAAGGAATACCGCGGCAAGGGAATCGACGCGCTGTTGTATCACTGGATCTGGACCAAGGCGGTGGCGCACGGCATGCCGCAGGGCGAGGCCGGTTGGATCCTGGAGGACAACGCCCCGATGATCAATGGCCTCATGCGCCTCGGATTCCGCCCCTACAAGACGTATCGCGTGTTCGACAAGGCGCTGTGAAGGCGTTCGTTACGGGCGGCACGGGCTTCGTTGGCGCCCATCTCGTGGCGGCCCTGCGTGCCCGGCGGGATGCCGTCACCTGCCTGGTCCGCAATCCGGCGAAGGCCCGGGCGCTCGGCTGGGACGATGTCCGTATGATCGCCGGCGATCTGGACACGCCGGCCGCGCTGCGGGAGGGGTGCGCCGACGCCGAGATCGTCTATCACGTCGCAGGCTGCATCAGCGCGCGAAACCTCCGGGAATTCCTCACCGTAAACCGGGACGGCACGGCGCGGATAGTGGAGAGTGCCACCGCGCGGCCGCCGTTGCGCTTCGTGTACGTCTCGTCGCTCGCCGTGGGAGGACCGACCGTTCCGGGACAGCCGATCGACGAAGCGCGCGCGCCCAAACCGGTTACCGATTACGGCCGCAGCAAGCTCGGCGGAGAGGAGCTGGTTCGCGCCGCCCCGTTCCCGTGGACCATCGTGCGCCCGCCCGTCGTGTACGGCGAGCGCGACCGCGAAACGCTCCGCATCTTTCGATTGGCGCGAGCCGGGTGGGGCCCGGTGATCGGTGATGGCACGC
>JBOHST010000264.1:0-4586 GCA_050733375.1 Gemmatimonadales bacterium | reverse complement strand
GCGAGCTGCTCCACCAACGGCGCCGGGACCTCCGGGCCCCCCGCCGCCACGACGATGGCTTCGTAGGGGGCAAACGCGCTCCAGCCCAGCGTGCCGTCGCCCAGCAGCACCGATACGTTTCGCACCGCGGCCGCCCGCAACGCCTGCTGGGCGGCCTCGGCGAGGGCCTGGACCCGCTCCACGGTGAACACCTGCCCCGCCAGGCAGGCCAGCAGGGCCGTCTGATACCCCGAGCCGGTGCCGATTTCGAGCACCCGTTCGTGGCCCTTGAGACGCAGGGCCTCAAGGTAGCGCGCCTGCGTGAACGGCTGCGAGATCGTTTGTCCCCCCCCGATCGGCAACGCCGCATCCTCGTAGGCGCGGTGCCGCACGGCCGCCGGCACGAAGAGGTGCCGCGGAGTCTGGGCAAATGCCTGCAACACGCTCAGGTCGCGGATGCCCTGCTCACGCAACCGCTCGACCAGCCGGGCCCGGTAGCCGCCGAACGTGTCGGCGCTCGCTCCTAGCCGCCCAGGCCCCACGCGCGCACCGATTCGAGAAGGTTGTAGTTGGTCATGTCCACGTGCAGCGGCGTGACGGAAATGTACCCGTCGCGCACGGCGCGAAAGTCGGATTCGGCCCCGCCCGACCAGGTCACATGCCCGCCGCCGATCCAGTAGATCTCGCGTCCCCAGGGATCCTTCATCCGGGCGATCTCCTCGTGGAACACGCGACTGCCGAGGCTCGTCACCTTCACACCCTTCACCTGATCGCCAGGAATGGCGGGCAGGTTGATGTTGAGGAGCGTATCGGGTGGGAACTGCTGCACGGAGGTGATCCCAGCAATCAACCGCTTCAGCTGCTCGACGTGACTCTCCAGGTGCTCGAGGTCGAAGCTGCCGTAGGAGATCGCGACGCTCGGGATCCCGGCCGCCAGGCCTTCCATCGCGGCCGCCACGGTCCCCGAATACAACACATCTTCCCCCATGTTGGGGCCGTGGTTCACGCCGGAAAACACGAACTGCGGCTCTTCCGGCATAAGGGCATCGAGCGCGAGCAGCACGCAGTCGGTGGGTGTGCCGTCCACCTGGTAGGCCCCGTCGCTCCGCCGCGTCGCGCGGATCGGCCGGTGCAGCGTCAGCGAGTGCGACGTGGCGCTCTGCTCCCGATCCGGCGCCACCACCGTGACCTGGCCCACCGCGCCGCAGGCATCCGCCAACACCGTCAGTCCCCGCGCGAGAATGCCGTCGTCGTTGCTGATGAGGATGTTCATGAGGCTCCGAAGAGGTAGCGACCGAACACCCGAGCGAGACGCCAGGTGTCTCCCCAATGGCGGAAGTGGCTCGGGGCGCCGGCGTAGATCGTCGGAATCTCGATCGACTGGACCGAGAACCCCGCCCGGAGGGCCGCCAGCAGAAACGCCGCCTCAAAATCGTAGCGTGTGTACGGCACGACCAGGGGTCCCACCGTCACCGCCACCCGTCGCGAAAACGCCCGGAATCCCGTCTGCGCGTCCGGCACAGGCCGCCGGCCGATACGCGAGGCCAGCGTCGCCGAGAGCCAATTGGTGCAGCGTCGCCCCAGCGGCATCGCGCCCGTCCGCGCGCGCGCGCCGAGCAGGACATCCGCCGCGCCGCGCCGTACCGGCTCCAGCAGCCGCGGCAGCACGTCGGGCGGGTGTTGTCCATCGGCGTCCAGCGTCGCGATCGTGCCAGCGCCGTCGGCGAGTGCGCGCTCGATGCCGACGGCGAGCGCAGCACCTTTCCCCCGGTTGCGCGCCTGGACGATCAGCACAGCGCCCTCCGCCGTGGCGGTTGCGGCAGTGGCATCCGTCGAGCCGTCGTCGATCACGTATATGATGGCGTCGGGGAGCGCCGCCCGGGCCCCGGCGACGACCGCCCCGACCGTGGCCGCCGCCTGGTAGGCCGGGACGAGCACCGCGATCCGGCCGGAATCCTCAGCGACCGCCATGCGGCGGCACGGCGCCATCCAGGACCGCGAGGATGGCCTTCAGCTCGGTGCGCAGGTCTTTGATCGTCTCCGCCGCGAGCGCGCGCCGCGCCTCAGGCTTGAGCTCACCGGAGCGGCGATACTGCTCGATCTTCGTGCGCGCGCCTTCAATCGTGTATTTCTCGGTGTACAGCAGGTGCTTCACCAGCATGATCAGCTCGATCTCGCGCCGCTGGTACACGCGATTCCCGGAGCGGTTCTTGGCCGGATTGAGGAACCGGAACTGACTTTCCCAGTACCGCAGGACGTGCGGCTTGAGATCGGTGAGCTGGCAGACCTCGCCGATCGAGAAGAATTCCTGCACCGGATGTGGGGCGCTCACCGCCATTGCTCCGCTTTGGGGACGCGGTCCATCAGGTCCGCGATCGCCTGACGCGGGGCCTTGCCGCGAAACAGGATCTCGCTCACCTCGCTCGCGATTGGCAGCTCGACGCCATGCTGGGCGCCCAGGGTGACCGCCGTCTGCGCGGTCGTGACCCCCTCCGCCACCGTCCGGCGCGTTGCCAGGAGGTCTTCCAGGCGTCGCCCCTGCCCCAATTCGACGCCCAGCGTCCGGTTGCGCGACAGTGCGCCGGTGGCCGTCAGTACGAGGTCGCCGAGACCGGCGAGCCCCGCGAACGTGAGCGGGTCCGCGCCGAGCGCGTGTCCCAGACGCGTCAACTCGGCGAGCCCGCGCGTGATCAGCGCCGCGCGCGGGTTGTGCCCCAGCCCCAGCCCTTCGGCGATGCCGGCCGCCAACGCGATGACGTTCTTCAACGCGCCGCCCAGCTCCACGCCCACAACGTCGGTGTGGGAGTACACGCGGAAGGTGTTGGTGGAGAAGGCCTGCTGCACGCGACGCGCCACGGTGTGGTCTCCCGCCGCCGCCACGACCGCGGTGGGCTGTCGCTGATAGACCTCCAGGGCGAACGACGGTCCCGACAGCACCGCGACCGGCGTGGCCATTCCAAACGCCTCGACCAAGACGCACGATAGTCGCTCGTGGCGCTCCGGCTCGAGCCCCTTGGAAACGCTGACGACGAGCGGTGCCCCGCGGACCGCCCGCGCGGCGGCGGTCATCACGGAGCGTACGGCGTGCGAGGGGACGGCGCAGACCACGACGTCGGCATCCCGGACGGCTTCCTCCACGTCGCCCGTCGCGCGTAGTCCGGGAGCGAGCGGCGCGTCCGGCAGAAAAATGGCGTTTACGTGATCCTGGTTGATGCCGTCCACCACTTCCGGCTCCCGCGCCCAGATGGTGACGGACAACTCCTTGCGCGCCAGCAAGTCGGCCAGCGTCGTGCCCCACGCCCCTGCCCCGACGACGGCCACGTGCCTCGCCTCGCTCACGTGAGCTCCTTCCGGGTCCGGAAGCGGTTCTCGGTCCCGGCAACCAGGCGGCGGATATTGCCCCGGTGGGAGAACACGATGAGGGCAGCCAGGGCGACGCTGGCCCACAGCGTCGCCACTGCGTCCGGGCGCGTCAGCCGCACCAACAGCGGGAAGGTGGTCGCGGCGACCATCGAGGACAGGGAGACGTAGCCGGTGAGCCAGAGGCAGAGGCCCCAGACGGGCAGCGCGATCGCCACGGCCAGCGGCGCCAGCGCAACGAACATGCCCGCGGCGGTCGCGACCCCTTTGCCGCCTTTGAAGCCGACATACGGCGAAAACATGTGTCCCAGGACCGCAGCGATCCCGACCGCAATGGCGAGCCACGGCTCGTTGCCCGCCCAACGAAGAAATAGCGCCACCGGGATCGCGCCTTTGGCGATATCGATCAGGGCCACCGGGATCGCCCACGCCCAACCGAGCACGCGGTACACGTTCGTTGCGCCGAGGTTGCGGCTGCCGTGCTCGCACAGATCGATCCCACGCGCCAGTCGTCCGGCGAGGTAGGCGGTGGGCGTGGCACCGAGCACGTACGCCGCGAGTAGCCACAGGGCGACCGTCACCGCCGCGCCTGGCGCTTGCGCCGGAACTTCACGTTCAAAGGCGCCCCGGTGAACGCCCAGGCTTCGCGAAAGCCATTCACGAGGTAGCGGGCGTACGACTCCGGGATCGCGTCCGGCCGGTTCGCTACGATGGCGAATCGGGGAGGGGCGGTGCCGATCTGCGAGGCGTAGAACAGCCGCACCGATTCGCCCACCGGTTGCGGCGGCTGCTGCCGACTCACCAGCGTTTCGAGCACCCGATTCACTTCCGCCGTGGGGACACGTTTGCGACGCTCGTCCGCCACGGTGAGAATCAGCTCGAACAGCTTGGTGACGCGCTGGCCCGTCTTGGCCGAAACGTAGAGGAACGGGATGAAATGCAGGAACGGCGCTCGGCCGGCGAGCTCCTGCTCTCCCCGGACGGCCGTATTCGAGTCCTTTTCCTCGATCAGGTCCCACTTGTTCACGGCGACAATTACGCCGGCGCCCCGCTCCCAGGCGTCGCCGATGATCCGCAGGTCCTGCACGTGCATGCCGTCTTTCGCGTCCACGACGAGGACGCAGACGTCGGCGCGCTCCATCGCCCGGGCGGTCCGCAGCGTGGCATAGAACTCGACGTCGTCCTCGACCTTGCTGCGCTTGCGCAGCCCCGCGGTATCGATGAAGACGATCTTCTTCCCCTCGAAG
>JBOHST010000263.1:0-26192 GCA_050733375.1 Gemmatimonadales bacterium | reverse complement strand
CCATCAGGTCGGCCCGATGACGGCGGAGCTCCTGAGGTTGCCGTGCGTCACCTGCGTGGCGCACCTGGAGCTGGGCGACGGCAAAGGCATGGCGGAGCGCGAAGTCGAAAGCGGGATGGAGGAGGTCGAGTTCCCGCTCCCCGCCGTGCTCACTGTCGACAAGGGACTCAACGAGCCGCGTTACCCCGCGCTCAAGGGGATCATGGCGGCTAAAAAGAAACCGCTCGACGTGAAGCCCGCCGCCCTCGGGGCCGCGGGGATCGAAGTGCTCGCCATGACCCCGCCGCCCGAACGCAAAGAGGGCCGCATCGTGGGTGAAGGGGCGGCGGCGGTGCCGGAGCTCCTGAACCTGCTCCGCCTGGAAGCGAAGGTCCTGTGAGCCACGTCCTGGCGGTGCTGGAGCAGCGTGACGGCGCGTTACGCAAGGTGAGTCAAGAGGTCGTGACCGGCGCGCGGCGGCTCGCCGACGCGCTGGGCGGCGAAGTCCACGTCGTGATCTGTGCGGCGGGGACCGTGGCGGGGACCGATGCCGCGGGCCGCTGCGGCGCGGACACGGTGATCACGGCGACCCATGCGGGGTTCGGGCAGTACGCCCCCGAGGGATACGCGCGTGTGGTGGCCGAGCGAGCCCGAACCGGAGGCTACGGCGCGGTACTGTTCGCCGCGAGCGCGCAGGGCAAGGATCTCGCCCCGCGCGTGGCCGCGCAGCTTGGCGTGGCGCTCGCTGCCGACGTCACCGACCTCGCGGTCGAGGCCGGGGCGGTGGTCGTGACGCGCCCGGTGTACGCCGGCAAGGCGTTGCTGAAGGTGAAGGTGACCACGGCGCCGGCTGTGGTGTCGTTGCGCCCCAACGTGTTCACGCCCGTGGACCGACCCAAGGCCGGCGCTCCTCAGACGGTGACGATACCGGGCGACGCGGGACGCGTCGTCGTGAAGCGCATCAAGGCGGCCGCGGCGGGCACGCTCGACGTGGCCGAGGCGCCGATCGTGATTTCTGGCGGTCGAGGGCTCAAGGATCCGGCGAATTTCAAGCTGCTGGTGGAGTTGGCGCAGGCGTTCGGCGGCAAGGCGGCGGTGGGCGCTTCCCGCGCCGTGGTGGACGCCGGTTGGCGGCCGCACGGCGATCAGGTGGGGCAGACCGGGAAGACGGTGAGTCCGTCGCTGTACATCGCCATCGGCATCTCCGGAGCGATCCAGCACCTCGCGGGGATGCGAACGGCCAAGGTGATCGTCGCGATCAACAAGGATAAGGACGCACCGATCTTCAAGGTGGCGGACTACGGCGTGGTGGGGGATTTGTTCGAGATCGTGCCGCGGCTGACCGAAGCGATCAAGAAACTTCATGGGTAAGGCGCTATCGGCTCTCAGCTATCAGCCATCAGCCATCAGCCGTCAGCTAAAACCATGATCCCATCGCGGTTTCAGCCGCCGTTGCCGCTCGATCGGCTCATTCTCAAAGAGGGGGCCGAAGGAGCGGGCGACAAAATGGAGCTCGATGTCCTGTTCGTCGGGGCCGGGCCGGCGGGGCTCGCGGGCGCGATCGAGCTCGCTCGGCTCGCCCGGCAGGACACGAGCGTCGGCGAGCTGAACATCGGCGTGCTGGAGAAGGCCGAGGCGCTGGGCGAGCACTCGCTGTCGGGCGCCGTGGTGAATCCCCAGGCGCTGCGCGAGCTGTTCCCGGACCTTTCGGACGCCGATTTCCCGTTCCGCTGGCCCGTCACGAAGGAAGCCGTCTACCTGCTCACTGCGGGCGGCAAGGTGCGGCTTCCCACGCCGCCCACCATGCGGAACCACGGCAATTACGTCGCGTCGTTGTGCGAGCTGGTGCGGTGGCTCGGCGCCAAAGCGGAGGCGCTTGGCGTGAATGTGTTCACGGGGTTCCCGGCGGCGGCGCTGCTCACCGAAGGCGACCGGGTGACGGGCGTGCGTACCGCGGCGACGGGGCTGGGGCGCGACGGCCAGCCGCTCTCCTCCTACATGGCCCCGAACGATCTCACCGCCAAGGTGACCGCGCTGAGCGAGGGGCCGCGCGGTATGCTGGCGCAGGCGTGGCTCGAGTGGCAGCGGGTCGGGTCGGAGAACCCGCAGATCTTCGCGCTCGGCGTGAAGGAGATCTGGGAGACGAAGCAGCAGCTGGACCGGATCATCCACACGCTCGGCTGGCCGCTCCCCAACGACGCCTTCGGCGGCAGCTTCTGCTATCCCATGGAGCCGAACCTCGTCGCGCTCGGGATCGTCGTCGGGCTCGACTACGCGAGCGCGGGACTCGACAGCCACGTCCTGCTGCAGCAACTGAAGCAGCATCCGCTGTTCCGCCGCTACCTCGAGGGCGGCGAGCTGGTCGAGTGGGGCGCGAAGACGATTCCCGAGGGCGGCTATTACGCGCTGCCGGCGCGGCGCTCGGGCGATGGCGTCGTGTTGCTGGGGGACTCCGCCGGGCTGGTGGACGTCCCGTCCCTCAAGGGGATTCATTACGCGATGCAGTCGGGGATCTACGCCGCCCGGGCGATCTTCCAGGGGTTGAAGGACGGCGATACCTCGGCCGGCCGGCTGGCCGAGTACGATCGGCTGGTGAACGCCTCCTACGTCGTCCACGACCTGTACCGCACCAGGAACATGCGGCTCGCCTTCAAGGACGGGTTCTACGCCGGCGGTATCAAGGCGGGACTCATGACGCTGACGGGCGGCCGCTTCCCGGGTGGGAAGATCGCGATGCACGCGGACGCCGATGCGCCGCGCCGCTCGGATGCGGTCGAGCCATTCACGCCCGATGGCAAGCTGACGTTCAGCAAGGTGGACGCGGTGTTCAAGGCAGGGAATTCGACGCGCGACACGATCCCCAGTCATCTCGTGGTGGGGCAGGACGTGACGCCGGAGGCGGCGCGATTCTACACCCACGTCTGTCCCGCGGGGGTCTATGAAGAAGTGGACGGGAAGCTCAGGGTGAACCCGCCGAATTGCGTCGATTGCAAAGCCACCGACGTCGTCGGCCCGCGCTGGACGCCCAGGGAAGGCGGTAGCGGGCCGAAGTACAAACGCATGTAGGTGTTCCTCGCTTGCGAAATTCGTTAGGGAAGCCGGGCGCGCCCGACGGTATGGGCGTCGGTCGCGAACCAGATGGCGTTCTCCTTGGGCTCGAATACCATGTGCCGCACCGTCCCGGCGCCGCTGGGAATCGGCGTGGGCTCGAGGAACGTGAGCGTCTTGGTGTCGAACCCCACGAACCGGTTCGGCTGGGCGCCCGTTTCGACGATCCACAGCCGGTCCTTCGCGTCCACCACCATCGCATAGGGCTGTGCCCGTCCGGCGCCCGGCATGGCCCACTCCTGTGTCCGCGCCGACTTCGGGTCGTACACGCCGAGGAACCCACCCGCCCAGTCCGCGTACCAGACGCGGCCATCACTCGTCAAGGCGAGGCGGCGCACGCGTGTCCCGGCGCGCGGCAGCGTGACTTCGCTCAACGCGAAGGTACGCGGGTCCACCGTCGCCAGCTTGTTGGTGCCGAACAGCGCGATCCACGGCCGGCCGCTCGGCTCGACGACGATCCCGTAGGGGCGTGCGGACGACGTCGGCACCGTGATGAGCTGGATCGCGCCGGTGGCCACCATCAGCTTGCCGACGAAGTTGCTCCCCTGGACGGTGAACCAGATGTCGCCCGCGGGATCCCAGGCGAGCGTGTGCGGGTCGCGGGCGGCCGAGTCCGGCATCGGATACTTGGTGACCTGTCCCGTCGCCGGGTCGAGCCGGCCGATGTGCCCGCCGCGGTTGCCCGCGTACCACACGATGCCCTTCGCGTCGATGATCAGGTTGTGGGGGTTGGCGGGATTCGGCAGCTCGAAGCGCTTGAACTGCCCGTTCGTCGTATCGAGCACCCCGACGTAGTTGCCGGCCATGCCGCAGAAGAACACGCGGCCATCGGGCGCCACATAGGGGTCGCGGGTGAACGTGTTGGGCCACGGGACTGGCCATTCCTTGATGTCCAGGGCGGGCGGGGCGAACTCGGGTGCGGACGCGGTGAGCCAGCCAAGGGCGGAGACGAGCAGGGCGATGGTGCGCATGGGAAGCTCCGTAGGACTTCGGTCAGGGATCGAGACTCGACACATCGAGAATAATCAACGCCGCTCCACTTGGGTCCTTTGCCCCGAATGCGTACAACTTTCCGCCGATCCGCGAGAAGGTGGCGGTATGGACGCCGCTCGAGACCAGGTACTTCGCGATGAACGTCGGGTGCGCCGGATCGGTGAGGCGGTAGAACCAGAACCCGGAGTTCGGGCCGTTCTCGGTGCTGAACATCAGCAGGTTGCCGTTGTCGCTGACTTCTACGTCGCTCACCGTGCTGATGCCGGAGGTCACGATCGAGTCGACCAGCGCCGGCGCCCCGCCTGCCCCGATCTGCCAGATCTTGACGGCATTGCCGAAATTGCTGCCGGCGCGGAAGCCCCACGTCCCGGTGTAGGCGTAACCGTTGGCCACCCACAGATCGGAGCTGAAGCGCTCCGGGACGTTGTTGCCGCCGGCCGCGACGGTGAGCTGGGCGCCCGTGGTGTCGAGCTGCCACAAGCCCGACAGCATGTCACTCGCGTACAATGAGCCGTTGTAGAGCTGCACGCCCCACACGTACGTATTCCCGACCCCGCCGGGCCGGATGCTGTCGATCAGTCGATTCGCCAGATCTCCCACGAGGTTGCCCGACACGTCGAGCGCGACCACGCCGCCATTGTAGTACGCGGCATAGAGAATCTGCCTCGCTTCGTCCATCCAGAAATTGTGGGTGCCGGTGCTGTCGGTTCCCGCCTTATGGAAGAAGGCCACTTCCTGGGGATTCGCCAGGTCGGACACATCCACGACGTGAATCAGGCCCGAGGACTCCGAGCCGATCCCCCCCCCGAAGGCCGGCCCCTCCTGACCGATGAACAGGTATTTCTTCTCGCTGGTGACGGGATTGTGGAACCACCACCCGTTGTGGACCGCCGCGCCGCCGACGATGCCGCCGTCGCTCGTCACGATGGCGCCGACGAACGTCGGCTGTGACGGGCTCCCGCCCACCATGCCGTTCCCCACGTCGTAGATCAGCACCCCGGTGTTCCACGCGAACACGAAAGCCAGACCGTCGCGCACGTACATGTCGTGAATGCCGTAGTTCTCCGTGATCGGCAGCGACTTCACCAGGAGCGGCTGGACCACCGCGGTCGCCGAAAAAGCGATGGCGCCGGCGATCCCCGGCACCGTGGCGCTGACGCCGTTCGGACCGGCGTCCGGACCGAGGGTGAGCGTGACGCGGGCGATGCCGCTGCCGTTCGTCTTGGAGGAGGGGACGGAGAGCGAACCCCCGCCCGAGGCCACGGTCCAGTTCACGGTGACGCTTTCCACCGGGTTGTCGTGCTGATCCTGTACCAGGACCGCGAACGGCACGGGAAGGACGCTCCCCGCCGCCGCCGATTGCGCGTCGCCGGCGTTTTTGCTCCGCTGGGTGGGCGGGCCGGCGAGCGCGGTGGCGGTAAAGATGACTGATACGCCTCCAACTACGGCCTGCGCCGTCTGCGGTCCCGCGACGGTGCCCAGCGTGCGAATCGCCCTCGCGATGCCAGCGCCGTCCGACGTGGAGGTCGCGGTGATCGTGCCGCCGCCCCCGGTCACCGACCACGCCACCACGACCCCGGCCGCCGGCGTGCCGGCCGAGTCCGCGACCAGGACGACATAGACCGCGGGGAGCGTCTTCCCGACGGTGTCGGTCTGGGCGTCACCGGCCGAAACCGTGAGCTGGTAGGCGCCCTGGGGGCTGGAGCCATCGCCCGAGCACGCGCCGACCAGCAGCGCCGCCGTACCGACGACCGTCACGTACCGCCGCATCATGGTTCCTCACTCGCGTGATCCATTTGCACAGGCATGGAGTCGTGCCCAGCCGGCTCGAGGCCGTACCGTCCCATACGGGGCATGGCCATGCCGCCGCCCAGGCGTGCTCCGATACTCACCGCGAAACCGCGCTCGCGTCCGTACCAGGGGGCCGGATCGAATACCCCGCCGCCGACCTTCACGATCCCCACGTGCGAGGCCTCCGCGAAAGGGCTGACTCGAACCGGACCGCGTGGCGTCAGGTCCACACGGTGCCCGACCGTCACGATCGTCCAGCGCGTGATTCCGAGAATCGCGTTCTCGAACAGCGGTCGCCGCGTGCGAAACCGGCTCGTGAACAGCCGCTCCTCCTCGGGCCGCTCGGTGCGCTCGAATCGCACGTAGGGCCGGTGGCGACCGAGCGACCACGCCGCTTCGGCGAGCAGCGACCGATAAACGAAGACATCGTGGCTCACCGAGGTCCGGGCCCATTCGATCAGGGCGTAGGCCGGTCCCCGCTCCCAGCGCGCGGAAACGTTCGTCTTGGCATCATCGAGCCCCGCACCGGGACGGTGCTCAGGAGATTTGATCCAGGCGTAGGAGCCCTGCGCCTCGAACCCCTGGAACGGGGACAGCGTGAAGCGAGCCGCCCACGAGTCGCCGAAGCGGTCCCACGCCGGCCACGAGCTGGGAGAGAGGGGCTCGTCGCCGTTGAACAGCGAGGCCTCCATGGTGACCGGCCCCGCCCGCACGCCGGCGAGCGCCACGGCGCGCTCGAGCACTTGACTCAGATGGTGATTCACGGGAAAGCGCACCACGGGACGCGACATCGGGTCGTCGGTCCCGAACGGGACGAATCCCTTGCCGGCCGCGAGAAACAGCTCCACTGCTCCATCGAGTCGCCCGAGCAGGTCCGGGGCGGACAGCACCAGCTCGTGCACGATGGTGTGGGGGTGACGCCGGTCTACGAAACTCTCGCCCCAGCTTCCGGGGGCCAGCTCTCCGTGATAGATGGTCCATTTCTCGAGATTCACCGTCGCCATCAGCCGCAGACGGTCGTCGAGTGCTCCGGCGTGCAGCATCACGACCGGCTGGACGGTGCGCAGCTCGCCCAGTGAACGGTCGCCCGGGACGATGTTAGTCTGGGTGAACGCCGGAATCCCCTGTGCGCCCCAGCGGATCCACGGCCCGCGCTGCTGCGCGGCAAGGGCGGGCGCTCCGAGCAGGATGAGCGCGGCACGGGCGGCGTGAGTCACGAGCCCGCGAGACCGGAGAGCTTGATGCCGTCGATGATGAACTGCGCGGCGATGGCACAGAGCACCAGTCCCATCAACCGGGTGAGGATCCGCATGCCGGTCTGGCCGAGCCGCCGTTCCACGTGCGAGGCGGCGGCGAGCGTCAGATAGGAGACGTAGGCGGTGAGCGCGATCGCGAGGTACAGCGCGATCGTCGTGGCGGTGGTCTTCGAGCCCACAGCCAGCACCATCACGGTGGAGATCGCTCCCGGCCCGGCGAGCATGGGAATGCCGAGCGGGAGGATGCCGATGTCTTCCTTTTCGATCCCTTCCTTGGTTTCGGCCGGGGTCTCTTTCTGCTGACTGCGGCGCGCCTGCACCATATCGAGCGCGTTCAGGCCCATCAGCACGCCGCCCGCGATCTTGAATGCCCCGATCGTGATCCCGAACACCGTGAAGATCAGGCTTCCGGCGAGAGCGAAGAGCGTCAAGGTGACGGCGGTGGTCCAGGCGCCGCGCCGGGCGAGCACGCGGCGCGTGGCCGGCGTGTCCCGCGCGGTCATCGCCAGAAAGCTCGGCACGACCGCGAACGGGTCCACGATAAACAGCACCGACGTGAAGACCAGGAGGAGCTCCTGCAGCAGCTTCAACATCAGAAGCTCGGCTCGGTCGTGTGGTGCGGGTCGTCCAACACCAGCGCGCTCAGGGTTTCACCGGCGGCGATCGTTGGCCGGTCTTCGGGCACGATGAGCAAGGCGTCGGCGCGGGCCATCGACGTGAGGATGCCCGATCCCTGCGGTCCGGTCAATCGGGCGCCCAGGGCGCCGTCCTGGCGCGGGGTCACAATCGCCCGCAGGAAATGGCGCAGCGGTGGACCCAGCGTGATCGCCTCCTCCACGATCACGGGCACGGTGCGCCGAAACAGCCGACTGTGACCCAGCAGGCGGCGGATCAGCGGGTGGACGAACAGCTCGAAGGTGACCATGGTGCTCACCGGGTTTCCGGGAAGGCCGATCCAGGGTAGGGCCCCGAGCAGGCCGAAGCCGAGCGGGGCGCCGGGTCGCATCCGGATGCGCCACAGCTTCATGTCGCAGCCCAGCTCGGCGAGCACCTCGCGCACGAGATCGTGCTCGCCGACGCTCACCCCAGCCGTGGTGACCAGCAGGTCGGCGCCGGTGGCGCGGGCGAAGTGGTCGCGCAGCGACGCTTTCGTGTCGCGCGCGACGCCGAGCTCGCGCGGGACGGCGCCGCTGCGACGAATCATCCCCGAGAGGGTGTAGGAGTTCGACGTCGCGACCTTCTTCCCGGCGAGAATCTCGTCGCGGCGGTCCAGGTCGGCAATCTCGTCGCCGGAGGCGAGGAACGCGACCGTCGGCCGCCGGTGTACGGCGACCGGTTCGTGGGCGATGGAGGCGAGCACGCCGAGCTGCGCGGGACCGAGCAGCGTGCCGGCGGGGAGCGCCGTCTGGCCTTGCCGGATATCCTCGCCGCGATGGCGGACGTTGCGGCCCGCGTCGCGCGGGTCCCGGATCGTTACGGTGGGGCCTGCGGCGTCCGTGTCCTCCTGGCGAATCACCCCGTCGGCGCCGTCCGGGAGGGGGGCGCCGGTAAAGATGCGCGTGGCCTCACCCGCATGCAGGGCGTGCTTCGGAAACTGGCCGGCCGCGACGGTCTCGACCACGCGCAGCACCGCCCCCGCGCGGACATCGGCGGCGCGGCAGGCATAGCCGTCCATCGCGGAGTTCTCCCAGGCCGGGAGGTCGATCAGGCTGACGACCTCCAGCGCGAGCACGAGGTCGAGCGCCTCGCGCAGCGGCAGCCGCTCGATGTCGAGCGGCCGCACGAGCGAGACGATGAGCCGCCCGGCCTCGGCCGGCGTCAGCGCGGTCAGGGGGGCAGGATCCGGGCGCGGTCCCACGCGATGTTGGCGAGCGCGACGAGCCAGCTCGTATCGCTGAAGCGGAAGACGGGGAACGGGGCGCCGAACGACGGGTGATCGGTGACGATCGCGACCCACTGATCGGCGTCCTTGCGCCCAGGATCGTAGATCGGGGTGTCGCCGCACGCCCGTCGGAATACCTCGATCTTGGGGAGCGGGTAGGCCGAGAACCCCTCGGCGAGGACGATGTCGGCGCCGTCGAGATAGCGTTTCGCCAGGGAAACTGGGTCGGACTCGCGCTGGGTATGCTCGAACAGCACCCGCTGCCCCGGCGCCTCCAGCAGCACGCGTTCCGCTTTCCCCTCGTGCCAATGGCGCCAGGTGTCCTTGCCCTGCTGATCCAAGTCGGCGGCGTGCGTCCCGTGCTTGAGGGTCATCACGTGGAACTTGCGGCGCAGCTCCACCGCCAGGGCGACCACCAGCGTGGTCTTCCCCGCGTCCTTCTTGCCGATGATCGAGATCATCCGCGTCGCTGCCACAGCGCCTCCGCCCGCTCGAGGTCTTCGGGACGATTGACGTTGAAGAACAATTCGCTGGGATCCCCGAACGCTCGTACGCGCTCGAGCGATAGTGTACCCACCCGTACCGCTTCGTGGAAGGCGATCGCCCGGAGATCGCCGCGGGCCAGCGCCTGCTCGATCGGGACGCGGCACGCCGGACCGTACACGGCGCACAACGGCTCGAGCCCGCGCCGCGAATCGCTTTCGGGGAGGAACGCGTCGCAGCTCGGACTTTCCTGGACCAATGTCTCCAGCAGCGGCACGCTCACGAACGGCATGTCCCAGGCGACGCACAGCACCGGCTCGGCGCCGGCGAGAACGGCGGTATGGATCCCGCCCAGGCTGCCGGATCCCGGGAGGTGGTCGGGGAGGCACGACAAATCGGGACGCCACCGCGGCGCGTCGGCGGCGTTGGCGACGAGCAGCGGAGGGGCGCCGGTCGCGGCGGTCACCGCATCCACGACCCGATCGAGGATGCGGCGACCGCCGACCTCGAGGAGTCCCTTCGGGTGGCCGGCGTAACGGCTGGCCGCCCCGCCCGCGAGCACGGCGCCGCGCACGCTAGTACCGCCGACCGCGCTTCGCCTGGAGCACGATACCGAGGCCCATCGTGAATGTGATGTGGTGGGTGAAGCGGGGGCCCCGAGGAGCATGAGCGAGCGCATCCGACGGTCCCGTCAGACGTTCCAATCTCACCAGCGCGTCCCCAAAGTCGAGCCGGAATTGGTAGCCGGGCCCGAGCCCGATCGTTGCCCCCGCGCCGACCGTGAAACCAACCGAGAGGCGGCGCGGCGAAGGGTCGTCCACAACCACCTTGATGCCGTTGGGGGTTGGTCCTTCGACGTACGTCGTGCTGATCGAATGGTACGTCAGTCCGAGGCCAACACGGGCGTACGGGCTGATGGTTGAGCGCGGGGAGGCTCGAGCCAGCCCGCCGGCGGAGAACGCGATGGCGCCGAGTGACCGAATGGACCCTTGAATAGCGGCACACATGTCGCGATTCGTCGCGCCGAGCACGGAATCGAAGGCCACTCCGCTGCACGTTGTCTCGGCCGTCAATCCAAGCCAGGTCGCGCTGATCTCGATCGCCACGGCTGGCTTCGGAAAATAGGTCCCGGTCACCCCGACGATGAGGTTCGTTGCGAATCCTCGCGTGAGGCTGACCGTGTCATACATTGGCGGTGAAGGAGCCGGATCGTTCGGCACCAGGAGGGGCTGACGTGAGATAGCCCAGAGCGTTGGTTGACTGAGGGTCGCTCCGGCGTTGAAGGAGAGGATCAACCGCGGTTCCGAGCCACGTTGGGCGACCCCGGATGCTGGCGCGACTGCCAGGAAGGCTACCAGCCAATTCGCAGCACGAAGGTGCACGGACCCCTCAGTACCGCCGACCGCGCTTCTTCTCGAGAATGATGTCGAGCCCGAACGTCAGCGCGGCGCGATGATGCACCCGCGTCTCCGTGGCCACGCGACCGAGGTTGTCCGCGGGGCCGGTGACGTGCTCCAGCGGCGACAGCACGTCGCGCAGCTCGAAGCGGAACTGGTACGCTGGGCTCAAACGGAAGGTGAACCCTGCCGCCGCCTGGACGGTCAGGGCGCCCTTCTTCGGCTTGTCGTCCACGATCACCGCCCGAGATTCGATCGCGTTGCCGGTCAAGTATGTCCCGGACATTCATACGGTCCCGGTGGAGTAGCTCAGCAGTCCGGCGCCGGCGCGTACGTACGGGCTGATCGCGCGTGTCGGGGCTGCGCGGAACACGAGGCCTCCGAAGAATGCGATCGCGCTGGAGGAGAGCGCGGAGCCGCTGATGTTGTCACACAGCTGCTCGTTCCGCTGCTCGGCGTCGGCATTGAAGAACAGGCCGGTGCAACCGTCGTCGAGCGGCACACCCAGGTAGAACACCTCCAACGTGAAGCCGAGGTGCGGGCTCTGGAAGTAGGTCGCCCCCGCGCCGGCGATGAGGCTCGAGGTCACCTCTCGGGTCAGCCGCAGCGTGTCGATGAAGGAAGAACAGCTCGTCCCCGCGAGCACGCAAAACGGCTGGCGCGGGATGTCCCAGAGGCCGTTGCCCGTCGCGGCCCCCGCGAAAATCGTGAGCACGATGCTGGGTTGGGAGCCGGTTTGAGCCGCCGCCACGGGGGTGGTGGCCAGGGAGAGCGTGAGTAGCACGGACAGCAGGGGTTTCATCGCACCTCGAGGAGTAGTGGTTTCATCGGGACGCCTCGGCAAGGAGGTCGATGCGCATGCCCACCCGCGCCCCGAAGCCGTGCACGACCCGCGCCGAAATCGGAGAGCTGCCGGTCGAATCGGCCGGGGCACCCACGCGATCGGCCGCGAACGCCAGATCCCCGAACTCCACGTACCACCGGCGCCGAGCTCCCAGCGGGCCGTCCATGCCGATCGCGAGATCGACTGATGCCGATCCCTTGCGCGGTGAGCGGTCACGGAACAACGTGCCCGAAAACAGCTGGACCGTGCTTGCATCCAGACTCAGATACCCTAGGGCCGTCCGGAGATACGGGCTCCAACGCGCTTTCGGGAACCTGCGATACAACACTGCGACCGCGCCTCCAAAGCTGCCGGTAGCCACTTTCGCGTTCGTGCCCGCGCACGCCGGTCCCAGGGAGGATTGCGGATCGATACGGATCGGCACGCACGACCTCTGGATCGGCAGCACCAGGAATCGCAGCATTCCTTCGAGCTCGAAGTGGGTCGCGAACGTCCATTCGGCGGCCGCCCACAGCGCCAGCCCTTCGGCGAAGGCACTACTGAGGCGGACCGTGTCCGCCCCAATCGGTTGCACGACCGACCAGATCGGCGTCTCGAATTGGTAGCCGGCGCCCACCGACAGGCTCAGTGGCCCCCTGGTCTGCGCCTGGGCCGTAGCGCTAGCCGCGTTCGCGATCAGCGATATCGACGCAACAAAGATCGAGCTGTGTGTCACGCTCCGACCAGCAGTTGGTGGTCCACGGCCAGACAGCGGTCCATCACACAGGGAATGCCGGCCGCCGCGGCGCGGGCCGCCGCGGCCTCGTCCACAACCCCTTGCTGCAGCCAGATCAGCCTTGGCTGCAGCGGAATCGCCTCGTCCACGACAGCGCCCGCGTACTCGCTGCGCCGGAATACGTCCACCACGTCGATCGCGGCATCCCGGGCAGCCGCGGCGAGGGTCGGGTAGCACCGCTCGCCGAGAATCGTTGCGTGCCCCGGGTTGACCGGCACGATTCGGTAGCCCGCGCGAAGGAGATAACGGGCCACGCTGTGACTGGGGCGCGTTGGATTCGTGGAGAGCCCCACCACCGCTACCGTGCGCGCTTCGCGCAACACCGCCCGCAGCGCCTCGCGGGTCACACCTCGGGACGATGCACGTGCGGCGAGCCGCTCACCGCGCGGCCCACCAGGATCATCCCCGAGCGCTGCGCGATCGTCAGCGCCAGCGTCGAGGGCACACTCGGCGTCGCCACCCAGGCGAGCCCGGCCCGTGATGCCTTGAACGCCAACTCGGCGGAGATCCGGCCGGTGACGAGCAGACCGAGCCCGGCGATCGGGCGGCGCCCCAGGACCGCGGCGCCGATCACCTTGTCCACCGCATTGTGTCGTCCGATGTCTTCGGCATGGAACAGCAGCTCCGCGGCGTCGGTCAGCGCCGCGGCATGGATTCCGCCGGTCTCATTGTAGAGGGTCCCGCGCGCAAACAAGGCTTTGAACAACGTACGCAGCGACTCGGCTGCCGGCGGCTCACCCCTGGCGGGTGCCCGCGGCACCGCGTGGGGATCGGCGAGCAGCGTGGTCACCGCTCCGCAACCTGACGCGAGCACGCGGCGGCGATCCTCCGATTGCACCAACGCCACGCGCTCGGGCCGTACGTCCGCCCAGAACCCGAGGTCGGTCGCGCAGGGTCGGAGCTTCACGAGGTCGTCCAGCGTCTCGATGTAACCCTCGCCGTGCAGCCAACCGGCGGCCAGCTCCTCGAGCTGATCGGGCGTGCACATCCAGGTCACGGTCGGCACACCGTTCACCTCGAGCCACACCGGCCACTCCTCCACCACGGCACTGTCGACCCGCATGCGACCACGACGCGATCCCGCGACCCGGGGGGAATCCTCCCCAGGGGCGGGCGACGGTTGCTCAGGTTTCGCCGAAGTATTCGGAGTAGAGATGAGACCCCTCCTGAACGCGAACCGCGTGCAGCGTGACGCCGGGTGGCAAACCGCCGGCAAGGCGCTCCCAGAGATACACCGCCAGCGCCTCCCCGGTCGCCAAGCGGGCGCCGTCGGCGAACTCCGGCACGTCGTGGTTGATGTGCCGGCCGTCGAAGCGGTCGGTGATCTCGCGCGTGAGCAAGGCGTCGAGTGCCGCCAGGTTCACCACGCCGCCGGACGCCGCCTCGAGCGGCCCCTTCACCGTCACCCGGCACCTGTACCGGTGGCTGTGGTCCTCGGCCGCCTCACCGAACGTGGCCGCGTTTTGCTCGGGCGTCCAGTCCGCGCGCCTGATCCGGTGCGTCCCCGTAAACTCCACCGTTCTCGTGAGATATGCGATGGTCATGGTCAAAACACCTGCACGGCGCTCGCCTTGAACGCGTATGTGACCGGCGCGCCGGGTGCCAGTCCCAGTTCCGCGACGCCTTCCTCGGTCACGGCAGCCACCAGCTCCACGCCCACGTCGGCTGTGACGTGCACCAGCCCGGGGCGCGGCCGCACCAGCCGCGTCACCCGGCCGGAGAACACGTTGCGCGCGGAGGATGGCAACGGCTCGCGGGACAGGAACATGTCGCTCGGCGCGACGGCGAGAATCGCGGCGCCGGCGCGATCGGTCGCCACCGCGATTTCGAGCGGCCCCACACGCACGTGACGGGTTGCCCCGGCCGCGCCGTCCGGGATGTCGACGCGAAACAGGTTCTCCGGTGTCACCGGGACGAGTCGGCCCTCGGCGAGTGCGCGCAGGTCGTCGGACCATCGGTACGCGTCCTCGAGCTGGTGCGAGGCGAGGCAGATCGTCCGGCCGCGATCGCGCTCCGCCGCGAGGGCGCGGTACAGCTGCTGGGTCGCGGCGCGGTCGGCGGAGCTCACCGGCTCGTCGAGCAGCAGCACCTCGGGCTCGAGCGCCAGCGCGCGCGCGACCGCTACGCGCTGGACTTCCCCCTCGGAGAGCTCGCGGCGTTGCCGGCCGAGCAGTGGCGCAATGCCGAGCTGCTCGGCGACCGACTCTGTTTTCCTGTTCACGTCTGTGCGTCTGAACCCTCTGGCTGACAGCCCATACTCCAGATTATCGCGCACCGTTCCGCGGAACAGGATGGGCCGCTGCTCCACCAGCGTCACCCGTCGCCGCCACGTGGCCGTGCATCGCGCCGGTTGCCCCTCGAGCCACACCGTTCCAACGCTCGGTCGCTCGAGCAGGGCGAGGAGCCGCAACAGCGTACTCTTCCCCGAGCCGTTCGGCCCCACGATCGCCACCAGCGCGCCGCGCGGGATCAGAAAGTGCTCGAGCTCGAGCACGGTGCGTCCCTCGTAGCGGTGCCGCAGCCCACGCAGCTCAAGCACGTCCGCCTCCCTGGAGCGCCTGCAGCGCGACGTTGACGAGGAGCGCGAGCAACAGCAGGATCAACCCGAGTGCCAGCGCCATGCCGAAATCGCCCTGTGCGGTGTACAGCGCCACGGCGGTCGTGAGCGTACGGGTCTGGCCGCGGATGTTGCCGCCGACAATCAGCGCGGCGCCGACCTCGGCGACGCTTTGACCAAAGGCCGCCGTGACCACCGCGGCGAGCCCGAAGCGCGCTTCGCGGGCCACCGTCCAGGCGGTGCGCCACGGGCCGGCGCCGAGCGTCTCCGCGGTGCGCCGGATCCGCGGATCGACTCCCTGGACCGCGGCCGCCGAGAGGGCCGCGGCGATGGGGAGCGCGAGCAGCACGTCCGCCACGACGATCGCCTGCCAGGTATACAGCCACCCGAGCTCCCCGAGCGGGCCGTGGCGGGACAGCACGCCGAACAGCAACAGGCCGACCACGACGGTCGGGAAGGCAAGCGCGGTATTGACCACCGTGAGTGCGGCGCGCCGCCCCCAGAACGGCCTGGAGGCCAGGACGAAGCCCGCGGGAATGCCGAGGGCGCAGGCACACGTCGTGGCGAGGAAGGCGACCTTGAGCGTGAGGAGGGTGATGCCGAGCACCTCGGCGTCCCCCGACACCAACAGGTGGACCGCGCGGCGCAGTCCTTCCCCTAGAAAGTCCATCCGATGCCGAACATCGCCCAGGGGTGCGCCGTCAGCTGCGTGAGCGGCGCGCCCAAGGGGAGCAGTGTCGGCCGGTAGGAGAACGGATACCGCAGCTTGTAGAACAGGAGGCGGTAGCCGAGCTCGACGCTGAGTCGCCGCGTGGGATGCCACCGGACCCCCAGCTCAGGTCCGTAGCTGAACTTGGTGCCGAAATTGTAGCCGCTTGAGTCGGCGCCGATCGACGAGCCGAACACGAGCCCCAGCGAGACGCCGACGTACGGTTGCAGGCCGTGAAACGTCTTGGCTCCGGTGAGCGAAGCCTGGAGCCCGAGGTCGACCAGCAGGAGGTCGTTGTTGATCGGGCCCTGCGCCTGCGGCACCGAGTCATTGGGATCGAAAAAGAACGCGTCGGTTTGGGCGTACGAAACCCCGCTGACGAACGTGAGCAGGCCGCCCATCGGGTACTCGAAGCGCAGCCCTCCCGTCGGCCCGTCGGATGGGCTCACGGGGACCCGGCCGCGGGTGCCGCTGAAATAGCCGTAGGTGATCCGCACCATGGGGCCGCGCAGCACGTCGCGATAGGGAGAATGGGCAGGATCGTGGCCGACTTGGGCAATCACGGCGCGCGACGGTGCCAGCAAGCCGAGACAAACGAGAATCATCCCTACAGTGGTCCTGCGTGACGTCATGCTCCCTCTCTCAGGTCTGTTCCCGTCATCGCCTCGGGTGGTTCGATACCCAGGAGGCGCAGCAGCGTCGGTCCCACGTCGCGGAGCGAGCCGGCGTGGCGCAGGCTCCGCACGTCCGCGGCGCCCACCATCAGGAACGGCACCGGGTTGGTGGTGTGGGCGGTATGGGGGCCGCCGGTCGACGGGTCGATCATCTGCTCGCAATTGCCGTGGTCGGCGGTGATCAAGAGTGTGGCGCCGGCTCGTTCGGCGCTGGCCACCACACGGGTGAGGCAGGCGTCCACCGTTTCCACCGCCCGCACCGCGGCCCCTAGTACCCCGGAGTGGCCCACCATGTCGGCGTTGGCGTAGTTGCACAGGACGAAGTCGTGGTCGCGGGCCTCGAGCGCCCGGCATAGCACATCGGTCACCGCCGGGGCGCTCATCTCCGGCATCTGGTCGTAGGTCGACACGCCCGTGGGCGAGGGTACCAGTTCTCGCTCCTCGCCCTTGTATGGCGTCTCGACTCCGCCGTTGAAAAAATAGGTGACGTGCGCGTACTTCTCCGTTTCCGCGGTGCGCAGCATCGTCCGCCCGTTGTCCCCCAGCACCTGGGCCACGATCTGGTGCAGCACCATCGGCCCGAACGCCATCGGGAACGGGAACGTCTCGTCGTACTGCGTCATGGTGACGAGCGAGATCGCAGGACGGGCGGGATCGGTGAACCCGTCAAAGCCCTCGATCGCCAGCGCGCGGCATATCTGCCGCACCCGGTCGGCGCGGAAGTTCACGACGAACACCCCGTCGCCGGTTGTGATGCGCGGCGCCCCGGTGATGACGCGCGGCGTGATGAACTCGTCCGTCTCGCCGGCGTCGTAGGCTGCTCGGACCGCGGCGCTGGGGTCCGGCGCCTCTGCGCCGATCCCGTGCACCATCGCGTCGTACGCGCGCCTGGTGCGCTCCCAGCGCCGGTCGCGGTCCATGGCGTAGTAGCGCCCCACGACGGTCGAGACGACGGCTTCGGTGCCCGAGCGTTCCACCGCGTCGACCACGTCCTGCAGGAACCCCAACCCCGATTTGGGGGGCGTGTCGCGGCCGTCCGTCCAGGCGTGGATCGCCATGGGGACTTCGGCGCGGCGCCCGAGGTCCAGCGCGGCGATGAGGTGCTCGTCGAGCGCGTGCACCCCTCCCCGCCCGATGAGCGAGGCGAGATGAAGCGTTCCGCCCGAACGTTTCACTTTGGCGCAGAGGTCCACGAGCGGCGGCAGCTGGAAGAAATCGCCGGACGCGATCGATTGGGAAATCCGCACGATGTCCTGCGGTACGACCCGGCCGGCCCCCAGGTTGAGATGACCGACCTCGCTGTTCCCCATCTGCCCTTCCGGAAGGCCCACCGCGAGGCCCGAGGCGTCGAGCAGCGTCTTGGGCGCGCGTTGCCAGAGGCGGTGCCAGGTCGGCGTCTCGCCCAGCTCGATGGCGTTGCCGTCGCGGCCGGGGCGAAATCCCCAGCCGTCCAGTACGATCAGCGCGACCGGGGTGCGCGACCCAGACCTGTTGTTCATATTGAAGGGGATGCAATCTATCCGCGCGCTGCGTCTCCTACCAGTTGTCGTCCTCTTCGCCGCTCCGGTCGCTGCCCAGGGGAGAGCCCGCGTGGCCGCGGACGGCGAATGGTTTTACCAGGCGGCCGCCGGCCGCCGTCTCGCGCAGCTCGAAGCGGGTGCGACGCTCGAGCGGGGCGAGACGCAGGGCGATTGGACACAGGTCACACTCGATGGCTGGATCTTCGCGACATCCGTCGGACCATCGAGGGTTCCCGGTTTCGATCTTGCGGTGACGAGGGCGCCGACGGAGAATCTGCGCACCGCGCCGGCCGGTCCGGTGCTGGCGCGCCTCACCGTCGGCTTCGCGCTCGACAAGGTCGGCGACCAGGGTCGGTGGGTGCACGTCCGGCGCCAAGGGTGGGTGCGGCGCGCCGGGTTGAGACCGGTCGCCGATCCAGGTGCGGCGACCGCACCGGCGCCGGGTCCGTCCACGCCTCCGACGGAGCCCGCCGCCACGCAGCCGGACACCAACCCACCGGCCGGCGTGGACCCGAGCCGGATCCAGTCCGCACGCTCCACGACGTTGTATCGCGCGCCGGAAGGCGCCGGCGACGCCACGCTGTCGGCGAATACGCCGCTCAAGGTGCTGGGGCGCACCGGCGAGTGGACCCGCGTGCAAGTCGAGGGCTGGGTGAAAACGGCCGACCTCCAAACCGCGCCGCCGGGCGTCCTGATCGGGGTGAGCGCCGCCGAATTGCGCGCCGAACCGGAGCGCTACCGGGGTCAGACGCTGCGCTGGACGCTGCAATTCATCGCGGTTCGCACGGCCGACGACTTGCGCCCCGACATCCCGGATGGCGCGCGGTACCTGCTGGCGCGCGGCCCTACGCCGGAGCGCGGGTTCGTGTACGTCGTCGTCCCCGAATCGAAGCGCGGCGCGGTAGAAGCGCTCGCTCCGCTCGCGACGGTGCACGTAACGGCGCGGGTGCGCACCGGGCGCAGTCGCTTTATCGGCAATCCGGTGGTCGATCTCGTGACGCTCGAGGTGCAGCCATGAACGACATCCTGTTGCAGCGCCTGCTGCGCAAGCTCGAAACGCTGCCCGAGGAGAAGGCCTACCAGGTGCTCGACTACGTCGAGTTTCTGGAGTCGAAATTCGTCGATCGGCCCGCGGGCGCGCCGGCGTTCCAGAAGGTCGCCGAGACCCTCGAGGACACGCTGCGCGCCGGACGCGTGCCGGTGACCATCATCAAGGGCACGATGGACACGGTGGGGAAGGCCGGACGGTTCTTCGAGGGACTCGCGGCCGCGGGGAAGGCGGCGGTGGACGAGGCGCGGAAGAAACCGGCGGAGGAGCCGCCGGCGCCGGACCAGGAGCCGCAACAGCATCCTGATGGGTCCACATGAACCGCACTCTGATCCCACTGGCGCTGTTGTTGTTGGTCGGCTGTTCTAAGGAAGACGCACGGGACGCCGGAGCGGGGGAGCCTGGCGGGGGGCCGGCGGGCGGCGGCTCCGAGGCCACGAGCACTCGTCCGTCGGGGATCTGCGGCTACATCACGGAAGCCGAGGCTTCCCGAGCCCTCGACCAGCCGTCGAAGTACCGACGCCCCGAGGGCACCGGCCAGAGTTGTACGCTCGATCCTGTGTCCGGCGACGCGTTCCACGGCGTGTCGGTGGATTACCGCGTGTCACCCGACAGCACGGACGTCTACGCGTTCTTCGCCGCGCAAAAGGCGGCGGAGCCGGTTCGGGGTTTGGGCGACCGAGCCCTGTGGCTCCCGGCCGGTGACACGCGCGGGAACCTGGTCGTCGTGAATGGCCCCTACGCCGTGTCGCTCACGATCAGCGACTTCCGGGGCAAGGGCGATCTGAAGGCGCGGGCGCGGGCGTTCGCAAAAAAGGTGCTGGAGCACTTGTGAGGCCTGTGGATCGTTGGTTGTGGATCGACCCGAGCCCGTTCTTCGTCATCGCTCGGCTGGAGCGCGCCCGCATCGCGGAGCGGCTGGGGGATCGCGACACGGCGGTCCAATGGTATCAGTTCGTCGTCGACACCTGGCGCCTCGCGGACCTGGAGCTGCAAGTCTATGTGACCGAGGCGCGGGAAGGTCTGCGAAGACTGGGGGCGGAGCCGAAACTCTGAGGGAAGCTACGGCTGGAGCAGCTTCACGACGCCGAATACGAGCCCGGCCGTGGTGGCCGCTTGGACGATCCAGAATCCGAACAGGCGCCGCGTGAGACGCGTCTCGAGCGACGCGAGCCCCTGCTCGATCCGGGCGTCGAGCCGGGCGAACCCCACCTGCATCTCGGCGCGGAGCTCGGCGGCGCGCTGCTCGAGCTTCGCATCGAAGCGCGAGAAGTTCAACTCGTTCAGCTCGCGCAGATCACCCCGGTAGGTTGCATCCACCAGATTAAACCACTCCACGAGCTCGTTCGTCAGCTCGTCGCCGAAGCGCTCGTAGAACTTCCGGGAAAGTTTGGCGGTCACGGGCATACCGCCACGATAACGATACGCTCGGCCAGCACGGCAATCAATCGAATGCGGGCGGGGTCGAAAACGCGCTGCTGTCAGGCGGCGCCCCCGTTGAGGAATCCCCGTCCCACACGTAACTTCCGCTATGGGAACCTTCCGCCAGACCCCCGCCCTCACCTTCGACGACGTCCTCCTCGTGCCGCGGCTGTCCGCCGTGCACCCGCGACACGTGGACGTGAAAAGCCGCTTCACGCGCGACATCCCGCTCAACATCCCGCTGATCGCGGCCGCGATGGATACGGTGACCGAGGCCGAGATGGCGATGGCGATCGCGCGCGCCGGCGGCATCGGCGTCATCCACAAGAACATGCCGATCGACCGCCAGGCGGCGGAAGTGGACCGGGTCAAACGCAGTGAGTCGGGGATGATCATCAACCCGATCACTCTCGGCCCCGACCGCCCGTTGCGCGAGGCGGCCCAGCTGATGGCGCGCTTCCGCATCTCCGGCGTCCCGATCGTGGATTCGGCCGGCAAGCTGGTCGGCATCATCACCAACCGCGATTTGCAGTTCGAGCGACAGCTCGATCGCCCGATCCGCGAGGCGATGACCAAGGACAAGCTGGTCACCGCTCCGGTCGGCACCACGCTCGACGAAGCGGAGAGGATGCTCGGGGCCCATCGCATCGAGAAACTCCCCGTGGTGGACCAGCACGGCGTGCTCCGGGGCTTGATCACCATCAAGGACATCTTCAAGCGTCGCCAACACCCCAACGCCAACAAGGACCAGCACGGGAGACTGCGCGTCGCGGCGGCGGTGGGTGGGACGCCCGACGCCCTGTCGCGCGCCAAGGCGCTCCTCGACGCGGGATGCGACGTGATCGTGGTGGATTCGGCGCACGGCCATTCGCGTGGCGTGCTCGACACGGTGGCGTGCCTGCGCGAGACGTTCCCCGAGGCGCAGCTGGTGGGCGGTAACGTCGCGACCGAAGCCGGCGCCCGCGCCCTCGTGGAGCGCGGCATCGATGCGGTGAAAGTCGGGGTGGGTCCCGGCTCGATCTGCACCACCCGCGTCGTGACCGGCGTGGGCGTCCCGCAGATCACCGCCATCGTGGACGCCGTCCGCGGGGCGGGGGACGTGCCGGTCATCGCCGACGGTGGCATCAAATACTCCGGTGACATCGTGAAGGCGCTGGCCGCCGGAGCCGAAAGCGTGATGATGGGCTCGATGCTCGCCGGAACCGAGGAAAGCCCGGGCGAATCGTTCCTGCTCGAAGGGCGCCGCTTCAAGGTGATCCGCGGGATGGGCAGCCTGTCCGCCATGGAAGAAGGCTCGGCGGACCGGTACTTCCAGGAAGGCGAGGTCTCCGCCACCAAGCTCGTCCCCGAAGGGATCGAGGGACGCGTGCCGTACCGTGGGCCGGTCGAGGACGTGCTGTTCCAGATGGTGGGCGGCCTGCGCAGCGGCATGGGCTACTGCGGCGTGAAAGACGTGGCCGGCCTGCGGACCGAAACCGAGTTCATCGGCATCACGTCGGCGGGGTTGCGCGAATCGCACCCGCACGACGTGGTCGTCACCCGGGAAGCTCCGAACTACAGCCTCTGACGCGGTCCTGCTTGACACGCCGGAAAGCGTGGCGCTACTCTAGCGCCCGGTTCCCGTCCGATCCTCCCACGTCCAAGGGGTGCGCATGGAGCTCTTTCGACGGAAAAGCGTCACCGACCTACAGAAGGAAGCCGAGACCGATCACAGCCTGAAGCGCGCGTTGGGCGCGCTCAATCTGACGATGCTCGGGATCGGGGCCATCATCGGCACCGGCATCTTCGTGCTGACCGGCACGGTGGCGGCGCAGAATGCGGGTCCCGCGGTGGTGCTCTCCTTCGTGCTGGCCGGCGTGGCGTCGATTTTCGCCGCGCTGTGCTACGCCGAATTCGCCTCGCTGGTCCCGATGGCGGGTAGCGCCTACACCTACGGCTACGCCACCCTGGGCGAGCTGTTCGCCTGGATCATCGGGTGGGACCTGGTGCTCGAGTATGCCCTCGGAGCGGTGACGGTCGCGATCGGCTGGTCGGGCTACGTCGTCTCCTTCCTGAAGGATATCGGGATCGACTTTCCATGTGCGTTGTCGGCGGCGCGAGGTACCGCCGTGATGTGCGCCGACGGGACGACCGCCACCGCCTTGTTCAACCTGCCGGCGGTGATCATCATCGGCCTCGTCACGGCCCTGTTGGTGGTGGGGATCAAGGAGTCGGCGAACGTCAACAACGTCATCGTGTTAATCAAGGTGGCGGTCGTGTTGCTGTTCATCATCGCCGCGGCGCATGCGATCGACCCGGACAACTGGAAGCCGTTCATCCCGCCCAACACCGGCGTGCGGGGCGAATTCGGCTGGACCGGTGTGATGACGGGCGCCGGCGTGGTGTTCTTCGCCTATATCGGGTTCGATGCGGTCTCGACCGCTGCCCAGGAGGCGAAAAACCCGCAACGCGACATGCCGATCGGCATCATCGGGTCACTGCTCATCTGTACCGTGTTGTACATCATTGTGTCGGGCATCGCGACCGGGGTGATGCCCTATCAGGACCTGAACGTCCCCGACCCGATCGCGGTCGCCGCGGACGCCGCCGGACTCGGCTGGATGTCGTCGCTTATCAAGATGGGCGCCATCGCGGGTCTCTCGAGCGTGATCCTCGTGATGCTGCTCGGGCAGTCGCGCATCTTCTGGACCATGTCGAAGGACGGGCTACTGCCACCGTTCGTCAACAAGGTGCATCCCAAGTTCCAGACCCCGTGGATCACCACGATCATCACCGGCATCGCGGTGATGATCCCCGCGGCGTTCTTCACGGTCCGCGAAGCGGGCAGCCTGGTCTCGATCGGCACGCTGTTGGCGTTCGTGATCGTGTCGATCGGCATCATCGTGCTGCGGGTGCGCGAGCCCAACCTGCCGCGCGCCTTCAAGACGCCCTGGGTCTGGTTCGTGGCGCCCATGGGGGCGATCTCAGCCTTGTATCTGATGGCGTCCCTCCCATGGCGGACGTGGGAGCGGCTGCTCATCTGGTTCGGCATCGGCATCGCGATTTATTTCCTCTACGGGGTGCGCAAGTCGAAATTGGCCAAATAGCCGAAAAGACGAAAAGACAAGCGCAGTCGTCGAGCAACACCGTCGAGCACAAACGTCGAGCGGAACCGTTGGTTGCACGGTTCTGCTCGACGTTTTTTCGCTTCGCAGGTGTAGTTTCCGCCTCATGCAGCCGTGGAAGCGCTGGTTGGGATATTTCGCGCTGTGGACCTTGCTGGGGCTCGTGTTCGCGACCCAGCTGTTCCTCGCCGAACAGCGGTTTGCCACTCAGCCGGCAACCTGGTGGCAGGCGCTGCGCTCCGAGATGCTCGATTGGTATCTCTGGGGCGTTTTGGCGCTCGCGGTGCGGGCGCTGGCACGGCGCTTCTGCATCGACCGGGCCAACTGGGAGCGCGTCGTCCCGATCCATTTCGGCGCCAGCCTCACCCTCGCGTTGCTCCACCTTGTCCTCGCGACGGCGCTGCAGGCGATGCTGCATGGCCCCGGGCAGTACCCGTACCTCCAGAAGCTGGTGGACAATTTCGCCGCTTCCTACCACTGGAACCTGCTGATCTACTGGGCCATCCTCGCCCTGGTGCACGCGCGCGCCTTCGCCCGGGACGCCCAGGAACATCGCGTGCGCGCGGCCCAGCTCGAGGCCAGCGTGGCGGAGGCGCGGCTGCAGGCGCTCACCTTGCAGCTCCGGCCGCACTTTCTGTTCAACACTCTCAACGCGATTGCCGAGCTGATCCACGAGGACCCCGCCGGCGCCGAGCGCATGGTGGGACGCCTCGCCGACCTGCTGCGCCGCACGCTCGAGAACGACGGGACAGCCGAAGTGCCGCTGGCGAGTGAGCTGGAGCTGGTGGACGGGTATCTCGACATTCAGGCCATGCGGTTTCGGGATCGGCTGCTGGTGCGCCGCGAGGTGGCGGGTGACGCGCGTCGGGCCCAGGTGCCGTCGATGATCCTGCTGCCGCTGGTGGAGAATGCGGTGCGTCATGGCGTGGCGGCACGGCCGGGTCCCGGGGTGGTGGGGATCCGCGCGCGCCGCGAAGCCGGCACCCTGCGCCTCGAGGTGTGGGACGACGGCCCGGGCCTGGGCGAACCGACGGGAACCACCGCCTCACGGCGGGGGATCGGGCTCGCCAACACGCGCGCCCGCCTCGCTCAGCTGTACGGCGCGGCGCAGGGGCTGGAGCTGTTGGACGGTGACCCCCGAGGCCTGGTGGTCCGCCTGACGCTCCCCTTCCGCGAGACGCTGGTCGCGTGACGATCCGGGCCGTGCTGGTCGAAGACGAGCCGCTCGCGGTGCGGCGATTGCGACGCTTGCTGCGCGGCGAGCCCGATGTGCGCATCGTCGCCGCCTGCGGCGACGCGGCCTCCGCCCGGAGGGCCATCGACCGGCACGCGCCCGATCTGCTGTTCCTCGACGTGCAGCTCCCCGGCGCGAACGGCCTCGCGTTGCTGAAGCATCTGGGGGCCGAGCGGCGGCCGGCGGTCGTCTTCGTCACCGCCTACGAGCAATACGCCGTGCCGGCGTTCGCGCACGAAGCGGTGGACTATCTCCTGAAACCGATCGACCCCGAGCGGTTTCGTGCGGCCGTGGCGCGGGCGCGGCGTCGGCTCGGTCGACGGGAAGCGGCGGCAGGTGACGGGACACCGCTCGTCAGGCTGTTGGTGCGCGAGCGTGGCCGGGCGTTCTTCGTCCGCGTGGATGACGTGGACTGGTTCGAGGCAGACGGCAATTACGTGCGGCTGCATGTGGGCCGCGCGGCTCACCGCGTACGACTGCCGCTCGCCCGGCTCGAAGCCCGGCTCGACCGGCGCCAGTTCCGCCGCATCAACCGCTCCTACCTCGTGCAGCTCGACCGTATCCGCGAGCTGCAGTCGTGGTTTCACGGCGATGGGGTGGTCATTCTCACGAGCGGCACCCGGTTGCGGCTCAGCCGACGCTATCGGGATCGGTTGTACGAGGCAACAAACTGAGCCGTCAGCTGTCAGTCGTCAGGCATCCGCCGTCAGCGAATCCCTCCCACCACGTCCTCAGTCCCGCCCGTCCCTAGCAACTTTCCGGGAGCCATCGCGAGGGTGGAGATTGCCTATCCACCCCCGCGGGAGAAGTCGGATGTCGCTGTGGGTCACCAAGTCCATCACCACCCTGCGCGCCGAAGCCGAAGCGGCCGGCGAGGGGTCGCTCAAACGGGCCCTGGGCCCGCTCAACCTGGTCACCCTCGGGATCGGCGCCATCATCGGAGCGGGAATCTTCGTGCTGACGGGTCAGGCCGCCGCGCTGCACGCCGGCCCGGCCGTACCGATCTCGATGACGCTGGTCGGCATCGCGTGTGCGTTCGCGGGGCTGTGCTACGCGGAGATGGCCAGCGCGGTGCCCGTGGCCGGCAGCGCCTACACCTACTCCTATGCCACCATGGGCGAGCTCGTCGCGTGGATCATCGGCTGGGACCTGGTGCTCGAATACGCGGCCGGGGCGGCCACCGTCGGCGTGGGGTGGTCGGGCCACCTGGTCTCGTTGCTCGGGCTGTTCGGGTTGCAGATCCCGCCGGCGCTCGCCGCGTCGCCGACGCAGTGGTGTTCGGCCGCTCAGGTCGCCGACCATGTCGCCGGCTGCGCCCACACGGGCCTCAACCTCACTGGAGCGATCATCAACCTGCCGGCGGTGTTCGTCGTCGCGCTGATGTCGACCATCCTCGTGATCGGGATTCGCGAGTCG
>JBOHST010000262.1:0-18509 GCA_050733375.1 Gemmatimonadales bacterium | reverse complement strand
TCGAGGCCGACCTGCTGCTCGCGCTGGGCCAGGTCGCGGCGGCGCGTCAGATGTACGCGCACGTGCTGACGCTCGAGCCGCATCGGGCCCGGAGCGTGTTTGGCGCGGCGCGGGCGGCGGAGCTCGCAGGCGACCGGGCGGCGGCGGTCGCGTCGTATCGGGACTATTTGAAAATGCTGGAGCAGTCGGATGGGGACCGCGCCGAGCTCATGGCGGCGCGGGCCTTCGTCGGGCAGGGAAGTCGCTGAGGCGGGACTCCCCATCCGCTGCGTCGGCGCAGCACTTTCAGTCGCATCGGTTTGATTTCGGCTCCGTGGCCCATTTCTGGCATCTGACGCGGAGGGTTGAGGGCTGCTATGCTACTGTGCCTCGCTCGGGGCCAGCGGCGTTAGGTTCGGACCCGCCGCCTTCCGAATGGGACTTCCACGGCCGATGTGAACCGCAGGTTCAAGCTCACCGTCTTTGTGGCTTCAAGATCCTGGCCGTCGTGCTGATCGGCGCGATAGCGACGTGCGTCGACCACCGGACGCCTCTTCCGTACTAGGAAGCGCAGAATCCCAGGCGACTGCGACGCTGGTTGCCGCCCCGATCACGCACACGCTGCTCACTGCGGGCACCAACCCGACGAACACCACGGTCTATACGACCGCGTCGATCAGCCCCGCGCCCAACACCCTCGTCACGCTCGCCGTGCTGAGCCAGCGGTCCTACGGCGCCAGCGTGGCGCCCACGGTGACCGGCGGCGGGATGACGGCCTGGGCGCAGGTGGCGTCGGTCACCTTCGATCCGCTCAGCGTCCCGCTGCGGCGCCTGACGATCTACCGGGCGATGAGCCCCGCGCCGCAGATCGGCCTCCCGCACCGGGGTATCGGTGCGCCACTCCCAGGCGAGCACGCCCCGACCCGACCTGAGAGGCGTGCGCAGCCGGTACACGGCGAGACCGGCTCCTCCCACAGTCGAGATCCGTAGCCGCCGCCCCCGCTGCCCTGCGCGCACCTCGAAGACCGGCGGCGAGAAGCCACGCACCCGCTGCAGCTTCCACCCCTCGGGGAGCCCCAGTCCGGGTGGCTCGGTCGTGAACGTGGTCAGTGTCTGGAGCGCTAGGAGAGGTTCACGACGTGACGGGCACGCCTCACCGATCCTAGGCCCATGCCCTTACGATACGCCAACCCAACCCAGTCTGCTCTTCGCGTCCTCGCTACGGCTTGGTTCTCGGGGAATCCGAGGAAGCTCCGCGAGGTCTCTATGGAGCGCGTAGCACACGCGCAGGCGGGAACTTGCCACCCCACTCGAGGATTCGCCCATCGGGCCCATGAAGCCGGCGACGGAGACGGACGCCCCCGCATTCGAGCAGGAGCTGCTCGCCTCCATCGAGGCGGTGCACCGCTTTGCCTTGCGGCTGGCGCGGGATGCCGTTGCCGCGGACGAGCTGGTTCAGGAGACGTACCTGCGGGCGCTCGCTCACCGAGACCAATACACGCCCGGCACGAACTGCCGCTGTTCACCATCTGCCGGAACGTGTTCGTGAAGGGTGCCATGCGGGACGCACGAGAGGTCACCACAGAAGACGCGGAACTGGAAGCGATGGGAGCGGCCGCCGTTCACGGGTCCGTGGCCGCCTCCGATCCGGTCGGAGCGCTGTTCGAGCGGGCCGAGCTGGACGATGCGGTCCGCACCGCCCTGGACAAGCTCCCCGAGGAGTATCGCACGGTCGTGGCGCTCGTGGACATCGAAGATCAGCCGTACGCTACGGTGGCCGGGATACTCGGGATTCCCATCGGCACCGTCCGCTCGCGCTTGTTTCGGGGCCGGCGCCTGCTCCAGCAGGACCTCCTGGCGTATGCGATGGACGCCGGCCTGATTTCTCAGGGCGCGGAGCCGAAACCATGATGATCTCCTGCCGGGAAGTCATCACGGAGTTGTGGGATTACCTCGACGGTGAGCTGCCGGCGGAGCGCGCCGCGGCGATCGCCGATCATCTGGCGACGTGTGCGCGCTGCTATCCCCAGTATCGTTTCGAGTACGCGTTCCTGTCCGCCGTAGCGCGGCAGCGCGCCCAGGGTCCCGGCCCGTCGCCAGCGTTGGTAAAGCAGGTGACGGGGACTGTCCTGGCGAGGGGTCACGGAGCCCCACCCGCCCACGGTGAGCGACTGCCGGTCGCCGTCGAACGACCTCGGCCCGCTCCACGAGCCGCTGCGCCGCTCGCCCCTCGCGGACCGGCGTCGGGGTCGCGGGCGCGGACCGAGCGGTGGGCGCTCGTGGTTTTGCGCGTCACGCTAGGCGTGTTCCTGCTTCTGGGGATCGGAAGGGTGATCGTCTCGGGGGGAACGGCCACGATCTCGCCGGCCGTCCTGAAGGGCGTGGCAGCAGCGGAGGGGATCCTCGCCGCTGTCATCGTGGTCGGCGTTTGGCGGCGGTGGAGCTACGGATCGGCCTTTGTGGTACACGTAGGAACTGTGGTCCTGTTGTGGGGCCAGTTGCGTGATCCATGGGGAGCCGCCCTGGCGGGACTTCCGGCCTGCGGCGCCCTCGCCACGCTGTACATGCTGCGGGATCGTGACGCCTGGACGCTCGATAGGTGGCTCGCCATGCGCCGGCCGTGGCGCGTCGTGCACTGAGGGCAGGGCGATCCACTGCACCGTCATCGAGCCGACCATGCCGGTGTCGAAGTCGGTGGAGTGGATGGTGCACCGGTACCGGAACGGGCCGGCGTTGGAAAAAGTCCGGTTGTGCGTGCCGGACGTCTGCGTCGTCGACGACCTGCCCGTCCTCGAACGTCACGTTGTGACCGTTGCCGCCGCGCCACGTCCAGGTGACCATAGCGCCGGTCGTGATCGGTGACGAATTCGGGGCGAAGATATTGTCGCACACGTCCACCGACGACGCGCTTCCTCCGCCACCGCACGGACCCGCACCAGTGCCGTCACCCGAGCACGCCAGGGCGAGCACCGCGACCAGCGTCAGCGGATGCATGGTGTGCATGGCCCTCTCCTTTCGAGTTGTGGTTCGGTCACCGGACGAGCGTCGTATTCGGCCGGAACACGGCCCATGCAAACCAGAAATGGTTGCCGTGCGGGATGGGAACGAGGCGACGCCCCGCCAGCGGGCCCGAGACCGCGCGCCCGCTTAGGAGCCACGCACTCCCGGTTTCCCGGTCCCGAAACCTGCCATCCCCCGCCGGCTCGAAGCTCAACACCCGGCCGTCCAGCCGCCGGTCGAACACCGCGGTGGCGCCGATGTCCCGGCCGTCGCGGATCGCCCGGGCGTCGAGCGCACTCGCCGTGCCGGGCGCCCACAGCACCACGACGGGGAGCGCCCCCACCTCGTCGTTGATCGCTCGCCGTCGGGCGAGGAGCGAAAAAGCGTAGGCCGTCGGGTTCGCCCCAGGCTCCAGGGCCACCACGCGCTCCATCGCGGACAGCCGCCGGTCGGGAGCGCCCAGGAAGAATTCGCTGATCGGGCCTGCACGCGTGTCGTAGCGCTCGTACGGGTTGCGGCCATAGGGCCGGTCATGGCCGGTGTCCCGCGAGAGCACCCGGCCGGCGGGGTAGTTCTGCTTGAAGTCGCGCCAGCTCGCGATCGGCGCCGCTATGAACCGGAGCTGCTTGCCCGCGTACGCACCGACGATCCCCTCGCCCGTCGCCTGCTGCCACCATGACTCGGTCTGCCGGTCATACATCACCAGATCCGATTGCCGCAGCCGCCCCGTAGTGCCGAAGTCGAGCACCCGGCCGTCCAACCGCCGGTCGAACGCCAGCGCGGTGTTGCAAAGGGGGCAGAAGGTGACCGTCACCGGTGTCCCGCCGACCTCGTCGTTCACGATCTCGTGCCAGATGAGGATCTGGAGCGGGTAGGCCCGCACGTCTGCGCCCACCTCCACGACGACAACCGGCTCGCGGCCGTCGAGCCAGCGGGCGGCGTCGGCAACACCCTCGAATCGTGGGGAATCGATCGCCGGAATGCCGTCTTTGGACGGCCCGCCGGAGACGATCTCGGTCATCGGGACCGTGTGCCGCGAAAAGTCGGTCCGCCAGACATCTGGGGCCGCGACTGGCGACTGCACGGGCGCGGCACGTAGCACCAGCGCCAGACTCAGGAGAGGTAGCTGTTGCACACGTAGCACCAGGTGAACGAGCGCTCCGTCAGAGGGAGCGACCGGATAATGGGGTGTCCAGATTCGCGCCAGTGATGCGTGTCGTGCGCTCGATGCGACTCACAACACCCCACGTAGCCGCAGGTCGCGCACACGCGGAGCGATCCCGAGACGCCGCATGCCTCGCAGCGCTCCCCGTGGGGCGCGGCATCCGTCACGTGAGGCGGATGGGGACAGTCTGCTCGCTTCACGATCGTTTCCTTCGCCCGAGCCACGCGTCGAGCGTCCAGCCGTCGCGCTCGCGGAGCAGGTAGAGCGCCACGAACCCCGCGAGCACCGGGACCCCGGCCAGGAAGAGGTGATTCGGAGAACCGCCGGAGCGCAGGCCCCACGGGTCAATCAACTGGCGCCAGCTCGACAGGACCGACACGGCGTGCAGCACCAGCCCCAGGCCGTAGCTCGCGCGTCGCCACAACCCCCCAGTGATCGCCAGGGCGAGCACGCTCTCGAGCGCGCCCACGAGCGGCACCAGCGAGGCCGCGAGCCCCAGGCCGTAGAACTTGTGCCAGATGCCGACGGTCGTGGTCGGGATCGCGAACTTCTCCAGACCCCACAACAGCAGGAACACGCCCAGCGATAGGCGCAGGACGGCCAGTGCCCACCGCTCAGTGACGACGGGGTCCCGTGCAGACATGCTCACCCCCCGAATGGTGTTACGAGACAATCCAGAGCTCCGCATAGAGGTTCCCAGTCGGTGGGAACCGATCGCGACCGATGCGGATTGGGCAGGGTGATGAAGCGCAATCACTGGCTCGCCACGCTCTACGGGCGATTCCCCATCCTCGCGCAGCTCGCGGCCCGGCGGTGGAGCGCTGAGCACGCCGCGATCCCTTGGACTCCGGGGCGCGTGCCGCTGCCCCAGGCGACCATTGCCGTGATCACCAGCGCCGGCGTGCACCTGAAGGGCGACCGGCCGTTCGATATGGCGAACCCAGACGGCGACGCCAGCTTCCGGGTGATCCCGGGCGACACCGCGTTACGCGACCTCACGATCACCCACGATTACTACGATCACCGGGCAGCCGACCGCGACCTGAACTGTGTCTTCCCGCTCGAGCGGTTGCGCGAGTTGGCCCGGGCCGGCCGGATCGGCGGCGTCGCCCCGCGACACGTCGGTACGATGGGGCACATCCTGGGCGCCGAGGAGCGGCGGCTGGTCACTGAGACGGCGCCCGCCATCGCCGGACTCCTGGTCGAGGACGGCGCGGACTACGTCCTGGCCACACCGGGGTGAACGACCTGCCATCGGTCCGTGGGACTGATCGCACTGGAGGTTGAGCGGGCCGGCATCCCGACCGTCACGCTCTCGGTGGTGCGAGAGGCATCGGTGCGCTCACCTGCACCTCGAAACGTCTTCGTGCCGTTTCGCTTGGGACAGGTGTTCGGCGAGCCCGAAGAGGAAGTGCAACAGCGCGCCGTGCTCATGGCGACGCTCGACGCATTCGGTCGCCTGCGCCAACCCGCCGCCATTCTCGACCTCCCCTATCGGTGGAAACGCAGCATCTTTCTCGACCCCCTTTGACAAGGGTAGTCCCTCACGTGGCCTTCATCCCTTACGCATCCGACGACCAGATCCCGGCAGCGGACCAAGTGCCCGACCGGGATCATATTCTGCGGGTCCACGGCGTCCATCCGCGCGCCATGTGGTTGCACTACCAGCTCTACGTCGAAGTGATGCGCGGCCCGAGTCCGCTGACGCGCGTCCAGCGCGAGATGTTGGCGGTCGGGGTCTCCGCGGCCAACCGCTGCCACTACTGAATCGTCCATCACGGAGCGGGTCTCCGTCGGCTGCTCCGCCTCGCCGGCCGTTCAGCGGCCGCTGTCGATCAGCTCGTCGATGCCCTGGTGGCAGACCCGTACACGGTCGACGTCCCACCGGCCGACCGGGCGATGCTCGATTATGCGCTGACGCTTACACAGGCACCGCACACCGTCACGGCAGAATCGGTGACGGCGCTGCGGGCCGCTGGGTTCGACGATCAGGGAATCCACGACATCTGCACGGTCACGGCGTATTACGCGTTCGTCAACCGGATCGCCGACGGGCTGGGCGTGGAGCTCGAGGAACGATTCCGCGGGTAGGGCTCTGCTTACAGGCCGTCAGCTCTGGTACGCTACCCCGGCCAGGCACCTGCGAAAATTGCGCGCGACCTGCTCAACACTGGGTGTGGTAGACGAGGCCGGAGTTCCTGAGGTTCTCTTCGACGGCCGCCTGCCGCTTGTTGATACGGTTCACCAGCGTGGGAAAAGCCGAGGTGACGTTTGAGAAGGCTGGGAAGGCTTGCTGCGCAGGGGCCTCAGAGCAACAGTCTGGTTCCCAGTCGGACAGTAATTTGGTGCGGTGCTCCGCGGGTCCAGGCCGGAAATAGCGCGCCTAGCTTGAGCACGACCTTGCGCGAATGCACCAGGATCCCGGGGGCGAGCCCGAACGTCGCCTGGCCGCCTTCGACGTAACGACCCAAGGCTTCACCGAAGAGCTGTGTCTCGAGGTCACCGTACTTCCCCGGCTTGGGACGCCAGCCGAGCGCCAGGCCCACCGTCGCGCTCGTGATCACGTCGGCAACCGTTTCGATGCGCGCCACTTCCAGGTTGAGGAAAGCGTCGCCGCGCCGCGCCATTCGAGTCGCCGAGACTCCGAGCACCGCTTGAGGCACACGATACGTGCGGGCCACGGCCTCTGCCCGGTCGCCCAGTGGCAGGGCCGCGGCGCCGTAGACGGAGACAAGCATCCACTGCCGCGGCCGGTCCAGCTTGACGAGGCGCACCCGGGTGCCGACGTGCAAGCGGGCGAACGCCGGCGATGCGCCGCCAGGGTCGATCCCCACGGCGTGAAGTGATACGGTCCACGGAGACAGAACGCCGAAAGCCACTGCAGAGCTGAAAGCCACGGTTCGCCCCTGCCCCTCGATGTCCGCGCCCACGACGAGGCCGGACTGGTACATCGTCACGGGGGGTGTGATGAAGATCGGTTCCTGAGCTGGGGCCGACAGCGGTAGGGCCCACAGCACGCTCGCGAGGGCGGTCCAGCTCACGGACCCAGCTTCTTGTCCCGGGTGAACCGGCCCACGTGGCGGAGCGCAAAGCCGGCCTTGCGCACCTCGCGGGCGAGCGCCGAGTCGGCGAGTGCGGCGCCCGGCTCCAGTACCAACACGACCAGGCCGCTGTCGAGCTCGACCTGCACGTGCTGGACGTGATCGAGCTTCTTGAGTCGCCGCTCGACGCCATAGGCGCAGAGCGAACAGACCATCCCATCCACCGTGAGGCGGAGCGAGTCGCCCGGGAGCGGCGCGGGCGCCTGCGCGTGGCCACGACCTGGCGCACCGAGCGTGAGTGCGAGGATCATCAGAGCGGCGTACAAAAGCGTCTTGGCCATTCGTTCGTCTCCATCGTCATTGGAGAAGCAGTCGCGCGATCGGCGCGCCGAGATAGGCGACCCCGAGCGAGAAGAGGTATAATGCGACTGCGACACTCCACAACCCGCGCACATTCCGCGGCGCGCCGTCCACGGGGCAGAGCCGCGCCCGGGCCCATGCCGTGGGCAGGCGACCAGTCATCGCGGCCCACGACAAGACGAGAAGCGCTGCCACCACGGCGAACACCCACGCCTTGTGCGCGCTGAGGAACATGAGGCCGGGGACCGCGGTCGCTGCACTCGCCACGGCGCCGCCGAGCCCCAGCGCGACGAGCAGGCTCGGCAGGGCGCAGCAGGTCGAGGCGAGCAGCGCACCCACGAAGCCGGCGCGGGCGCCCCAGGACGTCGCGTGCACGGCTTTCAGTCGGAGATCCCCCCGACCACCCCACTCTTCACCGCCCGCACGAGCTCGTTCCATTCGGCTCCCCGGAGCGTCACGATGTTCGGCGCCTCGCCGATCCGGACCGTGCCGTCGTCGTAGATCTCGATGGCCGGACAGGACGAGCAACCCGGGCAGAGGGACTGCACGTGCTTCGGAGCGCGGTTCATCATCGTTCCTCCTTCTGAGCCGTGTCTTCGATGATCCCACAGATGCAGGAGCGGGCGAGTGGGAGCCGACGGCTCCGCGCGAGCGCCTGGCGCAGCGTGGCGCGCAGCGATTCCAGCTCGGCCATCCGGACGTCGACCTCCTTGAGCCGGGTCGCGAGGGCAGTCCGCACGTGCTCGCACGGCGCTGTGCCGCGGGCCGCCACACGTAAGACCTCGTGGACTTGTTTCAGCGTGAGTCCGAGGGACCGCGCCTTCTTGATGAATGCCACGCGCTCCAGGGCCGCGCCGTCGTACAGCCTGTAGCCGGCGGGCGTGCGTGCCAGGTGCGGGAGGAGCCCGAGACGCTCGTAGTAGCGCAGCGTGTCGGGACTTGTCCCGGCCTGATGGGCAAGCTCCCCGATGCGGATCGATGGGGTCATTCCTCCAACAAGGTAAACCCTGGAAACCACTCCAAGGTCAAGCCCCGCGTTCGCAGGCGTTCAACCGTAAGGCAAGCGATGCCGGGATGTACCGTTGGAACCTCCCTGCCCTTGTCGGCGTTATACCCTAGTGGGTATCGTACCCCTAACCGGTATCCAAGCTCGGGAGCCATCATGCCCCAGATCTGTTTACCGAAAGTGTATCTCAACCCGTCGGTCGAGCGCCGGATCCAGAACCGCCTGAAGCGCATCGAAGGCCAGATCCGCGGCGTCCAGCGCCTGATCGCCGAGCATCAATCCTGCGACGACATCCTGATTCAGATTGGCGCGGTGAAGCAGGCGATCAACGGCGTGGCCGTGGAGCTGCTGGAGGGCCACATGGACACCTGCGTCGCCGAGAGCGTCGAGAAAGGCCAGGGGGCGAAAGCGCTGGCCAGCCTCAAGGGCGCGCTCGCCCACGTGCTGCGGCAGGGGGTCTGAGGCATGGACAAGACCCGCTTCGCCGCAGTGGGCGCCGTGGGGACGGCTATCGGCTCGGCGCTCTGCTGCGTCGGCCCCCTTGTCGCCGTGGCGCTCGGCGTGAGCGGAGCCGGACTCGCGGCCACGTTCGAGCCCCTCCGCCCGTACTTCGTGGCCGGCACCGTGCTCGCTCTGGGCCTGGGGTTCGTGACGGTCCACCGCGAGGACAAGAAAGCCTGCGAGCCGGGCACCCTGTGCGCCTCGCCGGTCGCGCGGCGCCGCATGAAGCTGTGGCTGTGGATCGCGACGATCGTCGCGATCCCGTTCGTCACGTTCCCGTGGTGGTCCAAATTCATCTTGTCTTAGGAGACTTCTCATGACTTTGCAGACGAAGCTCATGACCGCGGCTCTCACGGCCCTCGCTGGCGCCGGCGTTCTCTGCCCCCTTTGTGGAGGCGGTGTGCGCGTCGCCAGCGCGCAGCTGGCCGCCGTCCAGCAAGCGCCGGACACGGCGACGGTGCGGCTCCACATCTCGAAAATGACGTGCGGCAGCTGTCCCGTTACCGCGCGTCTCGCGCTGAAGAAAGTGCCGGGGGTGTTGGCGGCAACCGTGACGCTCGACGACAGCCTGGGCGTCGTGCGCTACGACCGGAGCAAGGTGACGCCGGCCGAGATCGTGGCGCAACTCACCCGGCTGACCGGGTATCCGGCGCGGATTCTCGCAGATTCGAGCAAGCAGACCCGCCGGGCCGGCGAGTAGCGCATGTCAGATCGCGGGAGCCTCGGTCTTCTCGCCGCGGCCGTGCTGTGCTGTGCGGGCCCGTGTTGATCGGCACAGGGCTAGCGGGCGCGGCGTGGGGTGTCGAACATGCTGATCACCTGGCTCGACATCGCGTTCGTGCTGGCCGGGGCGGCTGTGATTGCGTACGGACTCTGGCGCCGCCCCCGACCGCTCGAACCGGCTCCCTCCCCAGCCGCGACGCGTGGAGAGTTGCTGCTCACGCTGCTCGCGGCCGTGCCGGCGGCCGTCGGGCCCAATGTGCTGGTGATCGCCCTGACGCCCGGCATGCCGGCGATGCCCATGTTGGTGCGCTGGGCCCTGCTGCCGTCGATCGCGCTCCTGGTGATTGCCTGGATCGCCGCGCGTGCGACAGGCTACGTCCGACTCGCGAACCGCATCGAAGCGGGTGTGTGGGTGGGCTTCGTCGCTACGGCCGCGCTCGACGCGCTGCGCCTGATCAGCTTCACGGTAGGGCTCCTGCCGGGCAACATGCCTCGGATGTTTGGCGTCTTGATCCTGGATCGTATGGCCCTCGGACCGAGCCTCCTGTCTGACTTCGTCGGCGGCCTCTACCACTACTGGATCAGCGCCTGCTTCGGGCTCGCCTACACCCTGCTCTTGGGGCGCACCCGCTGGTGGGGGGGATTGTTCTGGGGGCTCCTCATCGAGGTGGGCATGATGACGACCCCGCCGATGGTGGTCGCGATGGACACTGGGTACTTCGGGCTCAGGCTCGGCAAGGGAATCCTCAACGGAGTCTTCTTGGGGAGCCTGTTCCCGCACATCTCGTACGGCATCGTCCTCGGCCTCCTGCTCGAGCGGTACGTCGCGCATCGCGGCACGCTGCTCGGCTTGCTACGCGCGGGCTGGCAGCGCCCTATCTCAACGATCACACCGGGCCGTGGCTATGCAGCACGATGACGACTTGGGGGACCGGACGCGGGCTTCCCGGCGGGCGACCGGGGCCGGCCTGGTCGGCTCGGCGGTGGCGCTCCTGTGCTGCGCGGGCGTCGCCCCCGTCATCGGGGTGCTCTCAGCGATCGGCCTGGGATTTCTGCTGCGAGACGCAATCCTCATTCCCCTGCTCATCCTCGGTCTTGGGGTGACGCTGTGGGGGCTGTGGCAGGGGCGCCGGTGTCACGGACGGAGTGGTCCCCTCGGCGCGGGGCTCGTCGGGAGCCTGATCACGGTAGGCGGTGTGCTCGCCTGGGTTCCGCTGGCGTTTGTGGGGTTTGTCGCAGTCATCGTCGCCAGCATGTGGAATCTCGCGGCCGTGCGCGCGGGTCTCGCGCAGCCCTCGGTTCCTACATGAGTCGTTGGGCCATTGCACCGAGAGAGGTGCTGCAATGAAGGTTACGCGCGAAATCACTATCGAGGTGCGGGGGATGACCTGCAACCACTGCGAGCGCACGGTCGCCAAGGCACTCCAGTCCGTCCCCGGCGTCACCGAAGTCTTGGAGGTCAGCCAGAAGAAGAAGGAGGCCCGCATCGTCGCCGGCGAGCAGGCGTCCCGCGATCACATCGAGGGAGCGGTGCAACGAGCTGGTTACCGCGCACGCGTGCGTGCGGATGTCGGGCCGACGGTTTGAGACGCTCTGCCAGTCTGCAAGGGATAGTGCCATGCCGAACGAGCGGGGATTGACCATCGAAGTCCGCGGCATGACCTGCGACCACGCACCACGCGGACCGGAGAAGTTATGACGAGCAACGACTGGCCAACGGAGCGAATTGTGGCGGCAAAGAACGCACCGGGCCTGGCCCAATACTGGGCCGCGACTGCGGAAGCTGTACCGGAGTTCACGCCCGAAGAGCAGCGGGTGGCCGTGACGCTGTACCGAGAGCTCGCTAAGGGCAAGCCGGTGAACGCCGAGCAGCTTGCCAGGGCATTGGGCGTGGTGACCGAGAAGGCACGGGAGCTCCTCGGGCGCCAGTCGATCAAAGCATTCGTCTATCCAGACGAGCAGGGGCGCGTGCTAGGGTTTGGCGGGCTCGCCGCCGCGCCCATGCACCACAAGTTCGCGGTGGACGGTCGGACGCTCTGGACCTGGTGCGCGTGGGACAGCCTCTTCATCCCGGAGATCCTCGGCCAGGCGGCTCGGGTCGAATCGCCCGATCCCGAAACAGGACAGGTCGTACGTTTAACCGTGACACCCGAGGGCGTAGAATCCGCGGACCCGGAGATCGTGGTCTCGTTCCTTCTGCCGGATTCCTCGGAGTTCGAGAAGTCTGCCGCCAACGTCATGGCCACGTTCTGCCACTTTGTGTTCTTCTTCGCATCGCGCGAGTCAGGCGAGCGATGGGCGGCCAAGCACGCGGGCACCTTCTTGTACTCGCTTGATGAGGCTGTCGAGCTCGCGCGACGGCTCAACGCGAAGATGTTCGGCTACGAGTTGGCGCAACGGTCAACGCGTACTCCGTGACCCATGACGAGCCACGCAAGGAGATAGGGGCACTTCAACAGTTAGCGATGGAGATCAGGATGCCAGACGAACGGGAATTGACGATCGAAGTCCGCGGCATGACCTGCGATCACTGCGAGCGCACGGTTGCGAAGGCGCTCACATCCGTGCCCGGGGTCGAAGCAGTGCTCGAGGTGAGCCACGCCGGCGCCCTTGCCCGCATCACCGCCGGGCCAGAGGCGACGCCTGAGCTGATCGAGAGCGCCGTCGCCAGGGCCGGATATCGAGCCCGCGTGAAAGAGCAGACGGGGCCGCCCGCCGCTCCTGCGGTGATTTCCCGAGGTGGCGGCGAGTTCGACCTCGCCATCGTCGGCGGTGGCTCCGCCGGCTTCGCCGCCGCGATCAAGGCGGCCGAGCTGGGCGCTCGCGTCGCGATGACTGAGGGCGGGACCCTCGGCGGCACCTGCGTGAATGTCGGCTGTGTCCCGTCGAAGACGCTGATCCGTGCGGCCGAGGCGCAGCACCGCCGCGTGCACCACGGCTTCAAGGGTATCCCGATAACGGACGGCCGTCCCGACTGGGTCACGGTGCGTGGCCAGAAGGATGAGCTCGTGTCTGAACTGCGGCAGGCGAAGTACTGGAAGGTGCTGCGCTCCTACCAGGCGGTCACGCTCTTCGAGCAGCATGCCGAGATCACGTCCGCCCATAGCGTCCGTCTGGCGGACGGCCGGACGATCACGGCCGGTAAGATCCTCGTCACGACGGGCGCGTCGCCCTGGGCCGCGCCCATCCCCGGACTCGCCGAAGCGGGCTACCTCGACAACGTTACGGCCATGGCGCTCGAGCGTCTACCCGGGTCGCTGATCGTCATCGGTGCGAGCGCGGTGGGACTGGAGCTCGCGCAGATGTTCGCCCGGCTTGGGGCGAAGGTCACCGTGCTTGAAGCCCTCCCCCGTGTGGTGCCCGTGGAAGACCCGGACATCGGGAACGCGCTGGGTGACTACTTGCGGGAGGAGGGGCTCGAGGTGCACCCCGGGGTGCGGATCGAGCAGGTGAATCGCGCTGGCAGCGGCTACACCGTGTCGTTCACGGACGGCGGCAAGGCACACGTCGTGCAGGCCGAGCAGCTGCTCGTCGCTACGGGCCGACGCGCCAACACGAGAGGTTTCGGGCTCGAGTCCGTCGGCGTGACGCTCGGCAAGAAGGGGGAGATCACCGTCAGCGAGTTCCTCCAGACGGCCAACGCCGACATCTACGCCGCCGGCGACGTGATCGGCGACCCGATGTTCGTGTATGTCGCCGCCTACGGGGGATCCCTCGCCGCCGAGAATGCGCTAACGGGCGACGTGCGCCGCTACGATCTCACGGCTCTGCCGAAGATCACGTTCACCGACCCAGCGGTCGCTTCAGTGGGGCTTACAGAAGAACAGGCGCGGGCCGAGGGGATCGAGCCTCTCGTCTCGAAGCTCCCGCTCGAGCACGTGCCGCGGTCGCTCGCCGCGCGCGACACGCGGGGCTTCGTCAAGCTCGTCGCGGACGCCAGCACCCGGAAGATCGTCGGCGCGCACATCCTGGCGTCCGAGGCGGGCGAGATGATTACCGAGCCTGCGCTCGCGATCAAGCTCGGGCTGACAATCGAGGACCTCACGTCGACCTTTCACCCCTACCTCACGCTCTCGGAGGGGATCAAGCTGGCCGCGCAAACCTTCAATAAGGACGTAGCGAAGCTGTCGTGCTGCGCGGCGTGAAAGCTGGAGAGCCAGCCTGGCGCGCTACGCCTGCCACACACCCGCGAAATCACGAGCGAACTGCTCGAAACTGCGCGGGGCGTGGCCGGCCAGTGTCTTGACGCCATCGGTCGTCGTATTCGCGAAGTTGTTCTCGAAGCCAACGGCCAACTCGACGAACCCGTCTACGATCCATTCGGGAACGCCCATGCCCACCATGGCTTGTTTCGCGGCCTCGTGGGGCACCGGTACGTACTTCACGTCTTTGCCGATTGCCTTCCCGATACTCGCTGCGACCTCGGTAAAACCGATCGACTGTGGTCCGGTGAGCACGAAGGACTTGCCATCGAACCGACCGTCGGTGGCAGCGAGGGCGCCGATCGCCGAATCGACGACGTCGCGCACGTCGATCATCCCCGCCTTCCCCGCGCCCCAGTCGAAGTAGATCGCGGCTTGCTCCTTAACGGTTTGCGCCGTCATCATCGTGTTCTGCATAAAGAAGGTGGGCTGTAGAATCGTCCAGGCGAGGCCGGAGTTCTTAAGATCCTCTTCGGCGGCCGCCAGCTGTTTGATGATACGGCTCTGCGGGACACCGAACGCCGACAGGCGTACAATGCGGGGCGATGCTCCGGCTGCATTCAGGGCCGCGTGGAAATTCTTCCATTGATCGAGTGCCGTTGGACCGTTCCAGGTACAGCAGTACACGGTCGTGACGCCATCGAAGATGCGCTTCCTCAAGGTCGCTGGGTCGTCGAGGTCACCGATCACGACCTCGGCACCCTGACTTCTCAGACTCTCGCCCTTCGCCACGTTCCGAACGAGAGCCCGAACCCGTGTTTTCAGAGCCAGCAGACCGGCGACCACGCCGGCGCCGGTGTTGCCCGTCGCGCCCGTGACCAGTACCAGGTTATCCGACATCGTTGTCTCCTCGTGTGAAGCTGTCGGGTCCATTCAGAGTCTAAGAACGTGCACGTCTAGCCGGGGGCTTGTCTCAGGAACACGTTCCCGCCACCGCTGGTTTCCAACGGCCAGCGTTGAGGCCGGTCGCGATCACGGCCGTTCTCCGGCTGCGCTACGGGGACCTGCGGCTCGCCAAGACGAAGGGCGCGCCGTACGGGGCGATCGCGTGGCCGGGCGAGACGGACAAGAGGGGCAAGGCGTGGTGCGCGCCCCTCAAGCACCGTCCGGGCGGCGCTCGACGCGCTGCTCGCGGAGCGGCCCGGCCTCGGCGGCGCGTACCTGTTCCCGGCGCCGAAGGGCCAGGCGAAGCCGGTGGACGGCTGGCTCGCGTCGAGCGGCCAAGGATCTGCTGCGTCGGCGCAACACCACCGTCGCACCCCCGCGTCATCCGCCTGCTGGTAGGAGCTGGGTACGGTTTGCTCGGTGCGCCACCCGCCAGCAAACGCCCGCCTTTACCGGTCGCTCATCCGCCCGGAAGCCCGCTGTTTCTGCGAATGGTGGCTACATCCCGTAGGCGCGCGGGAGTCGTTCGCTCCTCTTCCAGACAGGCCGATCAACTCATTCGTGATAAGCCAGGCAACCTATTGGTGGCACGGTATTCGCGGCATATTCCCTATTGCGGTGGACTGGGTGCTGCACGCTACCGCGCCTCGTTCGAGCTAGCGGACTTTGGTTTGGGCCCCCGCCGTACGGATGGGACCTTCGAGGCACGAGGGACTGCTGTGAACTCCAGGTTCAAGCTCCCGACCCATCTGGTTCCCAGGATCACCGCCATCGCGCTGCTCGGCGCGCTGGCAACGTGCGTCGAGCACCGGACGCCGACCTCCTCCGTACTAGGAAGCGCAGACTCAGAGACGACAGCGACGCTGGTTGCCGCCCCGATCACGCACACGCTGCTCACCGCGGGCACCAACCCGACCAACACCACGGTGTACACGACCGCGGCGATCAGTCCCGCGCCCAACACCCTCGTCACGATCGCGGTGCTGAGCCACCGGTCATACGGCGCCAGTGCGGCGCCGGCGGTGACCGGCGGAGGAATGACCGCGTGGCAGCAGGTGGCGTCCGTCACCTTCGATCCGCTCAGTGTTCCGCTGCGGCGGATGACGATCTTCCGGGCGATGAGCGCCGCGCCGGGGAGCGGACCGATCACAATCACGTTCGCGGGGAATCAGTCGCACGCGCAGTGGATCGTGTCGCAATTGAACGGGGTGGAAACGAGCGGCACAAATGGGTCCGGCGCCATCGTCCAGTCCGCGACGAACGCCGCCGACGTCGTCAACGGGCTGGCGGTGACGCTACCAGCGTTCAGCGATGCCGCGAACGTGGCCTACGGCGTGTTCGGCGTGAACAGCAACGTCGCCGCCATCACACCCGGCAGCGGGTTCACCGAGATCGCCGAAGTGCCGTCGGGCGAGAACACGCCCGGGTCGCTGATGGCCGAGTGGGCCGTCAACCGCCAGACCATCGACGCGCTGTGGACCAACCTGCGGGGCGCGGCGCTCGGCGTCGAGATCAGGGCTGCCGCTGGCAGTGGGGGCGGCGGCGTGTCGGCCTCTCTGTCCACCGTGACGGCATCCCCTGGCTCGATCGCCGCGGGCAGCGCGACGTCGACGATCACCGTTACGGTGAAGGATGCGGGCGGCGCGGCGATCAGCGGTGCCACGGTTGTGCTGTCGGCCACTGGGACCGGGAATACCCTGACGCAGCCCGTAAGCACGACAGATCCCGCCGGCGTGGCGACGGGGACGCTCAGCTCCACGGTGGCGGGGATCAAGACGGTCTCGGCCACGGCCAATGGGACGGCGATCACGCAGACGGCGACGGTGACGGTGACGCCCGGACCGGTGTCCGCCAGTCAATCGACCGTCGTGGCCGCGCCGACCTCTATCGCCCCGGGGAGCGGGACCTCGACTATCACGGTGACGGCGAAGGATGCCAACGGGAACCCGATCAGCGGCGCCACGGTGGTGCTCGCCGCGACGGGGAGCGGGAGCGTGCTCACGCAGCCCGCGGCCCCGACCAACGCGAGCGGAGTGGCGACCGGGACGTTGAGCTCCACGCTGGAGGAGACGACGATCGTCTCGGCCACCATCGGCGGCACAGCGATCACGCAGACCGCGACGGTGGAGGTGATGGCGCACACCGCGACGGCGATCTCGCATACCCTGCTCACGGTTGGCGCCAACACGGTCAACCAGAAGGTCTATACCACTGCCGCCATCACCCCGGCTCCCAATGCGCTCATCACGGTCGCTGTGATGGGGCACAACTCAACGAGCGCCGCCCTAAGTCCCACGCTGACCGGCGGCGGGATGACCGCCTGGACCGTGGTGGCGACCATCACCTTCGATGCCGTCGCCACGCCCCACACGCGCCTGACGATTTTCCGGGCCATGAGTCCTTCGCCCGGCAGCGGCCCGCTCACGATCACCTTCAGCAAGACCGAATCCCACTCCCAATGGATCGTGTCGCAGTGGGCCGGGGTGGACGACACCGGGGTGAACGGGGCAGGCGCTATCGGGCAGACCGGCTCGAACCGCGGCGATGCGGTGAGCGGCCTGGCCGTGCCGCTCACACCCTTTGGGAATGCCAACAACGTGGCCTACGGCGTTTTCGGGGTCCGAAGCAAGCTGGCCGCGGTCACGCCGGGCGCGGGCTTCACGGAGATTGCCGAGGTGCCGTCGGGCGAAAACACCCCCAACGATCTCGAAGCGGAGTGGGCGCCCAACCTCAACACGATCGCCGCGACCTGGGCTGCCCTGAACGCCGCGGCGCTGGGCGTCGAGATCAGGGCCGGCCATGCGGGACCGGGGACGGCGGTGGTGTCGGTCGACGTCACTCCCTCGTCCGCGAATGTCGCCGTGGGGGGCACGGTGCAACTCACCGCGACCGCCAAGAACGCGGAAGGCGAGCCGCTGCCCGGGGGCACGTTCACCTGGGTGACCGATGCGCCCGCGGTCGCGACGGTGTCGGCGGCGGGACTCGTCACGGGCGTGGGGGCGGGGTCGGCGACGATCACGGCGACGACCGAGGGGAAGAGCGGGACGGCGAGCGTTACGGTGACGGCGAATACGGCACCGGTGGCGTCGGTGGAGGTCACCCCGGCGTCGGCGAGCGTTCCCGTGGGGGGCACGGTGCAGCTCACCGCGACGCCCCGGGACGCGTCAGGCGCGGCGTTGATCGGGCGCACGGTCACCTGGGCGACCAACGCGCCCGGGGTCGCGACCGTGTCGGCAACGGGCCTCGTCACGGGCGTGGCGGAGGGGCCGGCGACGATCACGGCGACGAGCGAGGGGAAGAGCGGGACGGCGAGCGTGACGGTCACGGCGGGCGGGCAGGCGGCGCTGGTGGGCCAGTGGTCGTCGGTGCTCCCGGCGCCGATCATCCTGATACACACCCACCTGCTGCCCGACGGGAGGGTGCTGATCTTCGGCCGTACCGGCGTCCGCGTGTGGGACCCCGCAACCGGCAACTTCACCGATGCGCCGAGTCCCTCGCTGCTGTTTTGCGCCGGACACGATTTCCTCCCCGACGGGCGGCTGCTCGTGGCCGGCGGGCATATCAGCTCCAGCCGCGGTCTGCCGAATACCAACATCTTCGACTGGCGCACCAATTCGTGGGAAGTGGGGCCGCCCATGGCCCAGGGT
>JBOHST010000261.1:0-8936 GCA_050733375.1 Gemmatimonadales bacterium | reverse complement strand
TTCCACGGGAGAAACAGCCGCACGCCGTAGGAGCCCTGCCAATCCATGTACACGTGGCTGAACACCGCGGCGCCGACGAGCAGCGCCAGCACCCCGACTCGCACGCCAGGCGCGGAACGGTCGTCTTGGCGTGTTCGCGCGCGTCGCATCGCGGCGTGGACCAGCCACACGGCGAGGGCGATCCCCACCGAGCCGAACGCTGCACCGACGAACGAATGGGTGATGCCGCGATGCAGCAAGTAGTAGGACACGCTGCCCCGACTGGGCCAGAATCCGAGTAGGAACTCCGCCCAGTCCGGCGCATTCGCGGCGATCGCGCCGATCCAGCCGGCGGCGGGCACGCGTCCGGAGCCCACGGCACGGCCGAGCGCAGCGCCGACAAGGGTGTGCGCGAGGTTATCCACGCGCTGCAAGATACGCCAACCGCGGCTCTAGCCACGGCGGGACCGGGCCGGTAGGTTAGGCGGCGTCCTCTCCAGGCCACGACCGATGCCCAGTTCCGTGCCCTATGCCCGTGAACGCCGGCGCAGCCCCGAGCGCCGCGCGCTGGTCGACCGGCGCTCCGGTGTGGATCGACGCGGTCGCAGCGAGCGTCGCCAGGGCACCGAGGCGGTGGCGATAGAGCGGCGCGGCCGGCTGGATCGCCGCACAGGTCTCGATCGACGCGACGACCCCCGTCGTGTGCCGGGCGAGCGCCGAGATGGCCCGTTCGGGGACACGCCCTCCTGACCACAGGTTTCCCGCAGCGATGCCGTACCTCAAACTTCAGCTAGTCGCGAGTGGCCGCACGCTCGAATTGCGCGATCCCGTCGTGCGGGTGGGCCGCGACCCATCGGCTACGATCCCGTTCACCGGAGACGACGCGCGAGTCGTCTCGACGCGGCATGTCGAGCTGCGGCACAACGGCGACGCGTGGCGACTGGTGGACCTTGGCAGCCGCAACGGGACATACCTGAACGGCCGTCGCGTTGAGGGCGAGTCGCCGCTCGGGCCGGGCGATGAAGTCCGGCTGGGCGAAACCGGCCCGCGTCTCCTCGTCGTCGCCGCCGGTGAGCCGGTCGAGGAGACCCTGGCCGAGCTCCGCGCGTTCGACGCGGCAGCCGCGCCGCCTCCGGTGGCCGGTGTTCGTCCTCCCCCGCGGGCACCAGAAGCCCGCCCGTACGGCGTCACGCTCATCGCCACCGCGACCGGCAAGCGATTTGAGGCGCAGGGCACCCGCATTCGTATCGGGCGCGGCAAAGAGTGCGAGGTACGGCCGGTCGAGGGGAGCGAGGGCATCGTGTCGCGCGTGCATGCCGAGCTGACGGTCGGGCCGAGCGGCGGCCTGGCGCTGCGCGATGTCGGGAGCAAAAACGGCACGTTCCTGAACGGCGATCGCATCACGCGCCCGATGCCCATCCGGCTCGGGGACCGCATCGCGCTGGGACCTGGCGGCCCGGTGCTCGTGGTGGAGGGCATGGGCACTGGTCCGCTCAAGGCCGCCGCGCGTCCAGCGGCCGCCCCCGCCGTCCCATCGGTCCAGGGGATGGGTCAGGATACGGTGATGGGGTTGATCAACAACGCGTTGGAGCAGGCGCGGGAGGAGCGCAAGCGCGGCGGCCGGGGGTCCACCGCATTTCTCAAGGCGGTGGCCGCAGAGGTCGGGAAGGATTCGCATCGGAAATTCCGGTGGCTCACGACCATCGTCATTGTCCTGGTGCTGCTGCTGGGTGGCGGTGTGTACGGCGTCTACTGGCTGCTGACCGAGCAGGTGGCGCAGACGGAGGTGGAACGCCATTCGGCGGAGGATTCGGCCCGGGCGGAAGCGGAACGGTTACGGCTCGAGCTGGCGGCGGCGCGGGCCGCGGCCGCGCCGGCCGCGACGGTGGACAGCCTGCGCGCGCAGCTCGAGTCGGCGCAGGTCCGCACGTCAGAGCTGCGCCAGGCGCTCGATCGGGCCCAGGCGGCCGTCGGCCAGCAGCTGTCGGCGGGGGAATCGAAGCGGCTCGAGTCGCAACGGGAGTTGCAGCGGCTGCGCGATCAGCTATCCGAGGCACAGCGTCGGGCGCCGTCCTCGGGCACGATCGACAGCCTGCGCCGGCAGCTCCAGGCGACCGAGCTCCAGTCGGCGAATCTCGACGCGCGCATGCGGGCGATTCGCGGCACCGACTTCGCCAGTATCGCCCAACAGAACCAGACGGCGGTGGGCCTGATCACCGTGAAGTTCGGCCGGGACTATTTCAACGGCACGGGGTTCGTCGTCAGTGCCGACGGCTACATGCTCACCAACTGGCATGTCGTGACGGACAGCGGCCATCCGCAGCCGGACACGATCTGGGTCACGATGGCCGACCAGTCGAACGCGCGGTTCGCGGACATCGTTGCCACGTCCCAAGAGCGCGACATCGGCCTGATCAAGATTCGCGGCTACCAGGGACCCCATCTCACGGCCATCGACTGGAGCGGCACCAAGTCACGTCAGGGAGAGCCAGCGGCGCTGATCGGTTTCCCCGCCGGCGCCGGGTTCTCGCGGCTGGGCTCGTCGTTCGTGCGAACGTCCATGACGGCGGGGATCATCTCCCGCGTCACCGAGAACGTAATTCAATTCGACGGGATGACGATTGGCGGGTCGTCGGGCAGCCCTGTCTTCAATGCCAACGGCGAGCTGATCTCGATTCACCGTGCTGGTCTTCCGCAAGCGCCGGGCTTCGCGCTCTCCGTCCCGATTCGCCACGCGGTCCCGCTGCTCCCGCTGGCGCTCAGGCAACGCCTGGGAATCGAGTAGCCAGCGCTAGGGCTTGGGGCCGTCGCGGTCGTTGGCGGTCGCAGCGACGTCCCGCACCAGTCGCTCCAACGCAACGAAGTCGAACGGTTTGGAGAGGGACGGGGCACCCGCGTCCGCGAGCAGCGCGGCGGTGTCGGGTTCGAGCGTGTCGCCGGTCGCGAAGATCAGCGTGGCAACGAGGCGCGGCGCCTGCTCGCGCAGCCGGGTCAGGAAATCGCGCCCGTTCATCCCCGGCATCCGCACGTCGCACAGGATCACGTCGAACGGCTGCGTCCGCAGCGCGCGCAGCGCCTCCGCCCCGTCGCTCACCGCCCGGACCTGGATCCCGCTCCGGTTCAGGAACCGGGCGGTGGCCTGGCGAATCCCCGGTTCGTCGTCCACCACCAGTACGCTGAGGGTGCCGGTTTCGGGGGTGAGGTCCTGCGTCGTTTCGGGCGTCGGGCGTGTGGCGGTGCGCAGATCGATCGGCAACGCGACGATGAACGACGCGCCGTGGCCCGGCTCGGATTCCACCCAGATACGCCCGCCGTGGCCTTTCACGATCCCATAACAGATGGAGAGCCCGAGGCCGGTGCCGATACCCTCGGGCTTGGTCGTGAAAAATGGGTCGAAGATCCGGGTGCGGATCCCCGGCGGAATGCCCGGCCCGGTATCCCGGCACTCGATCCGCACCTCGGACGCCTCGGCGTGCGTGCGCAGCGTGATGCTGCGCTGGCCGCTGAAATTCTCCAGCGCCTGCTCGGCGTTGATCAGGAAATTCAGCAGCATTTGCTGCAGCTCCGAGACGTTGGCCCACACGCGCGGATCGCTTGGCTCGAGCTCGAGCTGCACCCCAACGTTCAGCGTGTTCAAGTGGTAGGCGCGCAGCGTATGCGTGCGGCGCACGAGCTCGTTGACGTCCACCAGCGAGCGCTCCGGCCCGCTCATCCGGGCAAACGCGAGCAGGTTGGTGGTGATTTGGCCGATGCGCATGGCCTCGTCCCGCACCATCTCTACGATCTCGCGCTGCTCCGGCCGGAGATCGTCCAGCATCAGCGTCTGGGCGAATCCCGAGATGATCGCCGCCGGGTTGTTGATCTCGTGCGCCACCCCGCTGACCAGCTGGCCCATGGCGGCGAGTTTGTCGGCCTGCTGCAACTGGCTTTGGGCTCGGCGCAGCTCGGTCACATCGCGCGCGATCGCGAGCACCTTCGTGATCTCGCCGTGTTCCCGGATCGGCGCGTAGACGACTGAGCTCACGCCGCGGCCGCCGTCGGCGCGCGGCTGTGGGATCTCGAAGCGGCGCACCTCGCCCGCGAAGGCGGCCTCGAGGTGCTGGCGCACGATGCCGGCCGTGTCGGGATCGAGGTTCTCGAGAACCGACCGGCCGGCGGCCGCGGCACTGGGCGCGCTCGCGGCGGCGGGAACGGCGGGATTGAACTCGACCACGCGCCCTTCGCGATTCAGCAGCACGATGGGGTCGGGCGATGCCTCAACGACCAGGCGCAGGTTCCGCTCCGCGCCGGCCGCCGCGGCGAGCGAGTCGACGAGACTCTGGGTCTGACGCTCAACCTCGCGCTCCAGCGCGCCTTCGTACCGCCGGTCGACGAAGAGGGAGTACGCGACGCGCGCGGCGATCACGATCCCTCCCACCACCGGCAGCAGGACGTCTTCGATCCCCATCGAGCCCATCATCATGCTGCGCACGTGGAGCGCCACGAGTCCTGTGAAGCCAACCAGCACGGCGAAGAGGCGCGGCGCGACGCTGCTGCGTCCCACCGGCTCGGGTGACCGCGCGGCGGGGCGTGCCGCGGCGAGGGCGCCCGCCGTCCCGAGGGCCAGGTTGGCCAGGTTCCAGCCGAAATCGAGCCCGGTGCCCGTAACCGCGCCGCTCGGGAACCCCACAGTGCCGAACACCAGTGCCGACAGCCCGTACAGCACCAGTCCGACGATCGCGAGCCCCTCACCACCCGATGGGAACCGGTTGGGCCGTAGCAGCAGCATCCCGATGAGCCAGATCAGCGCGAGTCCGCCCGTGGCGTACGCCACGCTCTCGAGAACTTCGATCGTGGCCGCGGCGCCGCCGAATGGCTCGACGAACAGCTCGTAGGCCCACGCCACGGCGGTCAGCGTGAGCAAAGTCGAATCGAGGATGATCTCCGTTGTGAGTTGGCGCAGCGGATGACCGGCGAGGAGGTTCCACGCGGCAATAAAAAAGGCCGGGTACACTGCGAGGAACGCGATGTCCGCTACGGATCGACTCGTCGGGTCGCCACCGCCGAGCATGATGACGTCGGCGTACAGCTGTCCCGCCAAATCGAGCACGCTGCCGATGGTGAGCCAGCCCCAGGCGCGACGGCGCTGCGCGTCGGGGCTGGCCGACCAGGCCATCGCCAGGCCCGCCGTTCGCAACAGGGCCGTCACCGTCCAGCCGGCGGCCGTGAGGACCCCCGGCTGCAGCGGCCGGAGGAGATAGAGCAGCACGAGGGCTGCGAGCAATGCCGCAGCCGTCGCCACAACAGCGCGGGTGAGGCGAGGTCCGGTATTCACGCGAGTACGCGCAAGAAGGTAGTGGGCGGTGTTCGGCCCGGCGAGGGCGCATGCGGGGCGCGAGTGCGTCGGGGTCGCGTTAGCTTAGCGGGCGACATGCACGACCGATTGGGCTGGACCAGGGCCGTCCCCGACTCGCAACGCCTGTGGCCGGAGTGGAGCCGCTTCGCCACCGCGGTCCGGCGCGACGGCCTCGATCGCGTGCTGATCTGTGGGATGGGCGGGTCGAGCCTCGCGCCGCAGGTGCTGATGCGGGGCTTTGGCGTCACCGGCGTGGACGTCCTGGACAGCACCGATCCCGCGGCGGTGCGCGCGGCCGAGCTGGCCCATCCGCTCGAGCGCACGCTGTTCCTGATCGTCAGCAAGTCCGGCTCCACGGTAGAGACACTCGCGGCCTATCACTACTTTGCCGCGCGCGCTCGCCCCGAGCAGTTCGTCGCGGTCACCGACCCGGGCAGCGCCCTCGAGCAGCTCGCCGCCGAGCGCAAGTTCCGGAAGACGTTCCCCCATCCCGCCGACGTCGGTGGCCGGTATGCGGCCCTGACCGTGGTAGGGATGTTGCCGGCCGCGCTCGCGGGAATCGACGGTCCAACGCTGCTGGAGCGGGCGTCAGACACGAACGTGGAGGCGGCCCGGGCACTCGGCGGGTCGCTGGCGGCGGCGGCCGCCGCCGGTCGCGACAAGCTGGCCCTCCGGCCACCCGAGTCGGTCGCAGCGCTCGCGAGCTGGATCGAACAGCTCGTGGCCGAGAGCTCTGGAAAAGACGGCCGTGGCGTCGTGCCGGTGGTGGGCGAACCGGCTGCGTCGGGTGACGACGTCGAAGCCGTGCGGGATTTTTCGGCGGACCCACTCGACCTCGGGCGGGAGTTCCTGCGGTGGGAGCACGCCACCTGGGAGTTGTGCAACCGGCTCGGGGTCAACGCATTCGAACAGCCGAATGTCGAGGAGGCGAAGGCGATGGCCAGGGCCGAGCTCGCGAAACCGGGCACGGCGGGGGGCGAGGCGCCGGCGACGCTCACGCCCGCGGCGTTGCAGCGCGCGGCGCGGCCGCGCGATTACCTCGCCCTGCTCGCGTATCTCCCGCCGCGGCCGGATCTGGAAGCGGGGCTGCAGCGCGCCCGGGTGGCGTGGGGTCGCGCGCTGGGGATCGTGACTACGGTTGGGGTCGGCCCGCGCTACCTCCATTCGACCGGCCAATTGCACAAGGGCGGGCCTGACACCGGCCTGTTTCTCGTCGTCACGGCGGATCCCCCTCTGGATCTGGACATCCCCGAAATGCAAACCACGTTCGGACGCCTCGAGCGCGCTCAGGCGATCGGTGACATGCGCGCGCTGCTGGCGCGCGGACGACGCGTCTGCCACGTCCATTTCCCACGGGCCGAGGACGTCGAACAGCTCGCCGCGTTGGTCTGACCTCGCATGGCCCCGCTGACTTTTCATCTCATCCTGCACACCCATTGGGATCGGGAGTGGCACCTCCCGCGGGCCGCGTTGCATGCGCGCCTCGTCACCGTGCTGGACGATCTCCTCGACCGGATCGGCCGCGACCCCGGATTCCGGAGTTTTCTGCTGGACGGCCAGACCGTCCTGCTCGAGGACTACACGCGGGCGCGACCCGAGCGCGCCGATGAGATCCGGAACCTGGTGCGCGCCGGACGGCTCCAGGTGGGGCCATGGTACGTGCTGGCGGACGAGCTGATTCCCTCCGGCGAATCGCTGGTGCGCAATCTGGTGTTGGGCGCGACCGATGCCGCGGGGTGGGGCGGCCGACTCGACGTGCTCTACTCTCCTGATGCCTTCGGGCATCCGGCGTGCTGGCCTGAGCTCGCCCGCGGCGCCGGCATTGCGGCGGGGGTGTTGTGGCGCGGGCTCGGCGGCGCGTCCGGTCAGGAACGAGATCGCTTTCGCTGGCGCGGGCCCAGCGGCGCCGAAGTGCAGCTCTGGCACCTGCCGCCATCCGGGTACGAGGTGGGCGTGGACCTGACGGTTGACGCCGAACGGCTGCCGGAAGCGTGGGCGTGGGTACGCGGTCAGCTGATCGCGCGCGCCGGCGGGCGGCACATCCCGGTGTTCGTCGGTGCGGATCACCACGCGGCGCCAACCGACGTGTCCCGACTGCGCGACCTGCTCGCCGACTTGGAGCAGCCGAACGAAGTCCGGGTGTCGCGATTGGATGAGTTTTTCGCGACGGCGGCCCAGGAGTTTCAGACGGCGCCGGTGCTCGCCGGGGAGCTGCGGGCGTCGCCGGGTTATGCCTGGTCGCTCCAGGGGGCGCATGGGACGCGGGCGCCCCTCAAGCGACGCGCCGCCTCGCTCGAGCTGTGGCTGGAGCGCGTTGCGGAACCCCTGGCCGCGCTGGCACGCTGGCTCGGTGGAGGCGACCGCCGGCCGTCGCTCGAGATGGCCTGGCGCGGGTTGGTCCAGTGCCAGTTTCACGACACGATCTGCGGGACGACCAGCGACGCCGTGGCGCGCGAAGCGGAGCAGCGACTCGATGCGACGCAGGCCTACGCCGACGAAGTCATCCGCGAGGCCACGTTCGACCTGGTGGGGCACGATCCCGACCGGGCGCGGGACCAACCGGCGGCACAGGCGTCGGCCTTGGTATTATGGAATGCCGTGCCGCGCCTGCGCGACGGCATCGTGATCGCCGATTGCACCTTTTTCCGCCGTGACGTGCTGGTCGGCCCACCCGGCGCCCGGATTGCGCGCAGTGGTCGCGGGTTCGAGCCATTCTCGCTGCGGACCGCCGACGGTCGAGCGGTGCCGCTCCAGATTCTCGACGGCCGCCCGGGTCACGAGCGCCTCGACGCCGTCCGTCACTACCCGGACCAGGACGAGGTGGACCGGGTCCGCGTCGCCGTGCGCCCCCCCGCACTCCCCGGCTTCGGCACGCTGACGCTCGTACGTGGCGAGGCGTCCGGCTCGGGGTCCGTGGAAACGGTGGAGGTGCAGGGTCGCTCCCTGGTCAACCAGTTCGTCGTGGTGACGCTCGACCGGACCGGCGCCTTGATGCTGTTCGATCGGCGCAGCGGAGGACGCTGGCTGGATCTCCTGCGACTCGAGAGTGGGGGCGACGCGGGCGATGCGTACACCTATTGCCCGCCGGCGCGTGACCGGGTAGTACGCAGCCAGGGGCCGATTCGCGTGCGGCGCCTCGCGGCCGGGCCGCTCGTCGCGGCGCTCGAAGCGAGCTGGAGTGTGCGCGCTGGCGATCCGCTGCCGGCGGCGCGCCGCGGGGCCGCCGGGCGACGGGGGCGGATCGCCGTGCGGCTGACCGTGATGGTGCATGCCGCTAGCCCCGCGGTGCGGTGCCTCCTCGACGTGGACAACCAGGCGTCGAACCATCGGATGCGGGCCCGCATTCCGACCGGGCTGCCGGGCCACGCGGTCGCGGGTGTGCAATTCGGGGATGCGGAGCGCGCGCCCGTTCCGCAGGCGATCGGGACCTCGATGCTCGAGGCGCCGGTGCGCGCGGCGCCGGCCCACCGCTTCGTCAGCGTGTCGAGCGGGGATCGTGGACTCGCGGTCCTCGCCCCGGGCTTCTTCGAGTGCGAGCACACGGCAACCGGCGACATACTCGTGACGGTGTTGCGCGCCATCGGGGCGCTGTCGCGAGGCGATCTTCCCACCCGGCCCGGGC
>JBOHST010000260.1:0-10162 GCA_050733375.1 Gemmatimonadales bacterium | reverse complement strand
GCGTGGCGCGCTCCGGGAGCACTCCCAGCAACGCGAAGTACAGCGTCAACCCCAGCCCGTAACTGGCGGCGCGCGCGTCGCCGCGCCCGCCGGCCGCGACCTCGGGAGCGGCGTACGCCAGCGTCCCGACGAGCCCACCGGTCTGGGTCACCGTCGCCATCCCGGCGAGCCGCGCAGAGCCGAAATCGGTGAGACGGGCCCGACCGTCGGGATCGAGGAGGATGTTCTGCGGTTTCACGTCGCGGTGCAGGATGCCGCGGCGGTGAGCCGCGTCGAGCGCGGCGGCCACGTCCCGTCCGAGGCGCGCCGCCGCGTCGGGATCGAGCGGCCCGCGGTCGCGAACGCGCACTGCGAGATCGGGGCCGGGAACGTGCTCCATCACCACGAAGCTCCACGGCCCGTCGTCCTCGACGTCATACACCGTGACGATGTTGGGATGGCTCAGCTGGCGGACGGCTTGCACCTCGCGTCGCAGGCGCTCGCGGGCGAGCCGCGCGGCGGCCGGCGGGGGCACCAGTAGCTTGATCGCCACCTCGCTCCCGACGCGCCGATCCCAGGCCCGGTACACGACCGAATACCCTCCGCGACCGAGCTCGCCCGCGATCTCGTACCGATCCCGCAGGACCGTGCCGGCGGCGAGATACGTGGGTTCGGCCACCGGTCGGCCGGGGCCAGGACTAGCGCAGACGCGCGAGGGCGTCCCGCGCGTTCCGAGTCCAGCCGTCGTCCTGGTGGTAGGAAGACAGGAACGACTCGAGGTGCGAACGAGCGAGCGCGGTTTGCCCAAGGGCGTACTCGGACATGCCGGCGTGGTACAGGGCCATGTAGTTGTCAGGACAGTAGTCCACCACCAACTCCATGATCGGCCCGGCAGAGCGGTCGTCCCCGGCGTCGGCCACGGGGTGCGCGACGTCGAACACGATCCCCGCCGCCCGATAGCGGTCCTCGGCGCGAAGGCGGTCGATCACGGCGCGCGCGGCGGCGATCTTCCCACCGAGCGCGAAACAGGCCGCGCTGTACCCCTGCCCCTCGACGGTCGTCGGTGCCGGGTGAGCGCGCTGGGAGATCTCGACTTCCACCGCGTTACAGAACGGCTTGATGGCCGCGTACCACTCAGCGGCGGGCCCATCGAACCGCACCATGCTGGGAGCTGTCTGCGGAGCCGGTGGCGTGGCGCGCGGCTCAGAGCGCACGACGACGGCGGCGCAGACGGCGAGGTAGCCGATCCCGGCGAGGAAGAGAGGGCGATGCATGGTTTGGTCAATATAGAGACGACGGAACGGGGCAGATGTGCACTTTATCACACAGCTGCAAGTCGTAGGGAGAAAAGCGTATGGGGAAGCGACGTAGGGAGAAGGCGTAAGTCGGTTCTCTCCTTACGCCGTTCCCCCTTACGATTTGCTCCTTACGCCTCTTGCTTCTCCGAGCAGCTCGTAAAACCTCCCAAACACCCTGATCCCGTCCCATAACTGCTTGAGATCGAGCTTCTCGTCGGGCGCGTGCAACCGGTCGTCCGGCAGGCCGATCCCCGTCAACAACACGGGAGCGCCGCGTGCGCCGAGGGCCGGCACGACGGGAATCGACCCTCCGGCCCGGGCGGGCACGGTCCCGCGCCCCACGACGTCGCGAAACGCGCGGTCGAGCAGCTTGAAAGCGGGGTGGTCGATCTTGATCCGGGCTGGGTCGGCTCCGTGCATGAAACGAACGGTGGCGGTCACGTGCGGCGGAGTGAACCGTTTCACGGCCGCGGCGAGTTGGTGTTCGACAGTCTTCATTTTCTGATTCGGGACGAGCCGTAAGCTCACCTTGGCCGTCGCCTCCGCAGGAATCACGGTCTTCGCGCCGACCCCGGTGAAGCCACCGGTGATGCCGTGGATCTCAAAGGTCGGCAGCGCCCAAAGGCGCTCGAGCACGGAGTACTTCCGCAGACCGGTGAGCGCTTTCGCCTGCACCCGGCGCTTCAGGAAGTCTTTCTCCTTGAACGGCAGGCGCTTCCAGGCCGCCCGCTCAGCCGGCGTCGGTGGCTTCACAGCCGTATACAGTCCCGGAATCTTGATGCGCCCATCGGGTCCCTTCAGGCGCACCAGCAGGCGACACAGCTCCTCGTGCGCGTTGGGTGCCGCGCCGCCGTATTCTCCCGAGTGCAGGTCGGACTTCGCCGTGCGCACGCTGATTTCGGCATAACACATCCCGCGCAGGCTGGTGTATACGGCCGGCCATCCCGGCGCAACGAACGACATGTCGGCTACCAGCGCGACGTCGGCCTGCGTCCGTTCCGGCTCGCGCCGCAGGACGTCGAACAACACTTTGCTGCCGTACTCTTCTTCGCCCTCGATCAGGAAGCGAAAGTTGATCCGTGGAAGGCCCGCCACCTCGATCGCCCGCAGCAGACAGAACACCTGGCCCTTGTCGTCGGCGGCGCCGCGCGCGTAGAGCCGGCCATCGCGTACCGTCGGCTCGAACGGCGGCGCGGTCCATTCGTTGACCGGATCCGGGGGCTGCACGTCGTAGTGGCCGTAGATGAGCAACGAGGGCGCATGGGGAACTTCCGGGCCGACGCCCCAGACAACCGGGTGCGTGTCGCTGCCGAGAAACTGCACGTCCCGACAGCCGATGCGGCGCAAGTCGCGCGCGACCCACTCCGCGGCGCGCCGGCAATCGGCGTCGTAGGCCGGGAGCGTGGACACCGAAGGAATCCGGAGAAACTCCGACAACTCGCGCAGCAAGCGATCCTGATCCATAGGGCGACAATCTAGTGTTGGGTGGGTGCGGCTAGCCAGCGCGCAGCCGAGGCGTACATTAGCCGCATGCGCACCACGGCGTCGTACGAATTGTTTCCCGATGCGCCGAGCGAGCGGGCGATGGCGCGCGCCCGCTGGCTGGCGCGCGAGGGACGCACTGGCGATGCCGAAGTCGCGTATCGCGACGTGCTCGCGCTGCAACCCAACCTGAAACCGTGTTGGGCGGAGTACTTCGAGCTGCTGCGGGGTCAGGGCCGCGCCGACGACGCGCTCCGCCTCGCCGAGGCCGCGCAGGCCCAGTTCGCGGACTCCGCGTTCGCGCTCGCGCTTACCGGCGCAGCGCTGATCGAGCTGGGGCGTTTGCGCGACGCACTCGGCGTGCTCGAGCGCGCGGTGGAGTCCGATCCCGACCTCGGGTTGGTGTGGCACGAGCTCGGGTGGGCCGCCTATCGGCTCGGCGATCGGACCCGTGCGCTCCTGGCCCTGGACCGCGCGTTCGCGCTCGAGCCCCACACCGAAACGTTGAAGCTGCGTGGCCGCGTGTTGCGCGACGCGGGGCGGTACGAGGCAGCCGAGGTGGCCTTCGAGGGCGCAGCGCAGTCGGCCGAGCACGACGAGCAGCGCACCCTGGCCGAGCGGGAGATTCTGGCGACGCGTCGCTATGCCGCGTACGCGCCGCGCAGACCCGAGGACTTGCTCCCGGCCGAACGGTGGTTTGCGGAGACCGGAGCCGGCGTGCTGGCGCCTCGGCCGGGTCCGGTCGCGCCCGGAGACGAAGCGTTGGTGCGGGCGCTCGCGGAGCTCGCGGAAGATCGTGGCTGGCGTTTCGGCCAGGTGATTCCGGTGGGACCCACCCTGCCCATCTGGACCACGCTCGCCGAGCTCGTCGATGCGCCGCTCGAGACCCGCACGGAGTTCGATCCCGTCGCCGTGCCGCTCCTCACGGCGCTGCGGCCCCTGTCCGCCGACACGGGATGGGGCGAGCTGGCCGCCGCCGTCACCGAGCGCGGTGCCGGCCTCGTCTTCACACTCGAGCACCCACTCGAGACCGCACCACCGGCCGTGCAGGTCGACCTCACCGGCGTGCTGACGGAGGGCGGCATCCGGGCCAGCACCATTCCCGGGGTCGCCCATGCGCTGGCCGAAGCGCAGCATCCGGCGTCCCGCTTACGCGGGCGCCGCCTGCAGTTCGGCTGAGACAGGACTAGGGAGCTCCCCCCCGCGAATACAACGCCCGATAGGGATCCCCATCCTGCTGCGTGAGCACCCGGACTTGGATCGCACGGATGGTCTCGGGAACGTTGCCGTTGTGCTCCGCGTAGAGCTCGTCGAACAGGTTCAAGTTCTCTCGGTAGATCCGCTGTGCGATCACGACCGCATTGTTGATCGGCGCCCGGGCGAACCATCGCCAATCGTATGTCTCGAGGCTTTGGCCCACGGATCCCGTCAACTGGGCGCGACCCCAATCGAACAGCGTGGTGCGCGCCGTGGCGACCGCCGCCGGGGACGATGCCTCGGCGAACGCCGAATCGAGCCGCCGGGCCAGCTCCGCCCAGAAGACGTCCAGGGTGCGCTCGTCTCCCCAGCGCGCGGCGGCGCGCCGAGCGTCAGCGGTATCCTGGCGCGAGCGGAAAAACGCTTCGGCGCCGCGATATCCCACGAAACTGGCGAAACTCTCGTTGAATGACGTCTGGCTTTTCACGTAGAGGGTGTTGTGCGCCAGCTCGTGGATCACCGTCGCCACGAGCTCCATCGTGTCGCGGTCCAACGCGGTGGAGAGCAGCGGATCGGAGAAGTAGCCCAGCGTCGAGAAGGCGCCCGCCGGCCGCACGTAGGCGTCGTATCCCTGCGCCTCCAGCTCGGCGGCCGTTTGGCGCGCGCGGGCGGCGCTGAAGAATCCCTTGTAGGGCACCACCCCAACGATCGGGTACGTCCACGTATAGGCGAGCAACCTGTCACGCCGGGCGGCCGAGATCACCAAGAGCAGGGTGTCGCGCCCTACGTCGACGTAGGTGGTGAAGGTCTCCCCCACCGCGAGTTGCAGCGAGTCCGCGGCGTAGGCGCGCGCCGCAAGCACGAGACGCAGCCGCTGGCGCAGTGGGGCGGGCTGGGTTGAATCGTTGACGAGACGGGAAATCGGTCGGCGCTTGAGTAGGATGCGCGCTTCCTCGAATCCCGCGCGCGCCAGGTAGCGGGCGTCCGCTGACACCACCAGCGCGACTCCCAACGCCACCGGCACGCCGATGACGAAGGCGGCGGCCAGGCGGCGCACGATGCGCCCCCAACGAGGACGGCGGCGTTGCGCTAGGGCGCCCATCGGATGCCGACGCGGTGCGTCCCGCCCCCCAACAGGGCAAAACTCTGATAAGCGTAGTCGAGGTGCAGCCGTCGCAGCTCCAGGCCGCCGCCCGCGGTCCAGCGCGACGCCGCACTCGTGGGTGATTGCGTCCCGTACCCCACTCGCCCCACGAGACCCACCCCGCTGGTCACGACCCCGCCCTCCACGCCGGTCACGAGCAGGGCCGGGGCGCCGGCGGGCCATTGCCCTTCGATGGTGGTGAGCAGACGGTACGTTCCTGCGGGGTCGACGTAGTTCATGGTGAACCCAGCCCGAGTGCGCCGCGGCAGCCGCGCGTCCGTGCCGCCTCCAAAACGACCGCCCAGATTCTGAACGCTCACACCGAAGGCCAGAATGTCGAACACGGCGATCGCCAGACCGACATCCCCGCCCCATGCGTCGGCCGACCAGGCGCCGATCTGCTGCCGCGCATATTTGGCGGCTGCGCCCGCGGCGATGAATCCACGCCGGTAGACCACCGCCGACATCGCCAGCACGTCGGTCGCCCTGAAGGTGCCGCCGGTGAGCATCCCGCGCCTCCCACCGGTCGCGGGATCGGGTACGATGATCGGCTCGGAACCGTAGTCGAGCGCCTGCGCGCCAAACCCCCAGGCGATCCGCCCGGTGCGCAACGCAAGGGCGGCGGTGGAGTACCGGGTGCCGGCGAGGTAGGGCTCGTACGACGCTTCGAGCGCGAGGCGATGAATGGTCGCGATCCCCGCGGGATTCGCGAACATCGCGCCCGCGTCGCCGATCAGCGCGACCCCGGCGCCGCCGAGCCCGGCCGACCGGGTCGACCCGGAGAGCGAGGCAACCACGCTGCCCTCGGCCTGTGCGCCGAGTCCGCCCGCCAGGAGGATGCCGCAGAGCACTGTCCAGGAGAGGGGTCGCGCAAGACCGGTACGTGCTCCTCGTGGCCGCACGGCGCTATTTGATCCGAAGGACGTTCAGTCTCGGTACCAGGGCTGCCGGCAGCGCAGCGCCGCCCGGTCCGGAGAACAACAGCGTGAAGCCAGGCTGTGAGGGACCCTGCTGCGCGATCGCGTATGCCCCGGATCCTGCCCTGAGCGTCCCGCTCAGGGACACGGCGCTGCCGCCGCTCGCCGGCGGGGTGAGCGGGAATGGCTTGGGAAAGGTGGTCGGGGACTGCGCGTTGAGCGACGCGTAGGTCACGCGAAAGCTCCATGACGTGTATTGCAGCTCCGGCGGGGCGCTGAACCCCGGCAGGTCCGACACATAGTTGGCGAGCACCCAGCGCCCGGCCAGCGTGGCGAAGGGCGTGCCCGTCGCGTTCGCCACGGCCGCGCCACCCAGGAGGGATGTCTGGACGAGCGTGCGCGTGAACGCCGCGGTGGAGGCAAAAGTCGTATCCGAGCGGAACCGGTCGGTGATGTAGCGAACGAACAGCCAGGCGGCACCGCGCTCGGCGAGCGTTCCGATGCCACTCGAAAAAACCAGGAAGTGCGTGCTGGTGGAGTCGAGGTACTTGTAGGCGTTGAGCAGATTGCCGATCACATAGTTCGAAAAACTCGTCTGGTCGGCCGGCAGGAAGCTCCGGCCTGCCAGCTCCTCGGCGAAATGGGACATCCCCTCGTCGAGCCAGAGGTCCTGCGGTTCCCCGCCACGCACCAGCACGTGTTGGTTATAGCTGATCATATGGTGAAACTCGTGCACGAACGTCACCGGGACGATCCGCTGCAGTTGGCTCGGGCTATGCGCGCACGACAGGGTCGCGTTGGGGTCCGCCACCATGGAATAGAACACTTCGCCATGGTTCACCCGCGGATCCATGGCGAAGGCCGGATCGATGTCGGCCCCGAAGAAGAATCCGGCGACGAAGCCCTGGGTGGTGCATTGTTGCTGGGTCACCAGCCGGTTGACGACGTTGGTCATCAGGATGATGACGACCGTGTTGACGTCGATGTCCGACTCGCGGCCGAACGCGGTGGTGTCGAGGGCATAGAGTCGCGCGTCGAACAGCGCGCCCAGCGAGTCCAGGCCGGCCTGGGTGAGACCGCCGGCCGGCGCGGCGTTGTCGAGAAAGATCGCCGCGTGGCCGCTCACCGTTTTCGCCGTGGCGGTCACCGCCTGGAAGCTCGAGCACGTGACGGTGGCACAGACACTGAACGACCGTACGTCCCCAACGACTGGAGGGGGGCTCGCGGCTCGCGGGGATCGCGGCGCGGCGGACCGTGGAGCCGGGGGCAGCCCCGCCCAATGTGAGCGCTCCTGCAGTCGGAGAAAGTCGTGGAATCGCTCTGGGAGTGCCAGGCCGCCGCGTGACGGTGCGCCCTGGGCGGCAAGCGCGGGGTGCAGCGTGTCGCCGTCCAGGATGAAGGCGGCGGACGTGCCCGGAGCGTCGGTTGCCAACTGCGCCACCAGGAGAAACTCGGCCGGGTTCGTGGGCGAGGAGTTGCCCGGAAAGATGAAGCAGCCAGCGTTTGCCAGCGGGGGCAGGAACTGATAGGCGCCGACGACCGGGAAGCTCAGCGCCTGCCCTCCACTCGTGCTACAGGTGGGTACCGGCACGGGCCCTGTGCTCTCGCTACCACCGCACCCCGCGACGGTGCCGAGCGCCGCGACCGTCGCCCACCGGATCCGTTTGACGTTATGACCCACCGGTGACTCCTTGCATGAGTGCCGGACGCCGGGCGAGGGCCCAGCGCATGCAGATGGGGCCGACCACCGCGTGCACCGCTACCACCGCTACCGCCAACCCCTCGAATGATACACCCCACTCGGGGAACGCCCGGCGTCCCGCGGCCGCCAGCAACACACCCACTCCCGCTTGCGAGATAAGGCCTAACCACCCACTGTGCGCAAGGGCGTCCGTCACCAAGGGACTCCGCGCCGCCCACTGTCCTGCCCAATAGAGGCCGACCGCCCGTAGCCCCACCAGGAGCGGGACCCACGGCCAGAGAACGAGCAGGCCGGACAAGTCGAAGCGGGTTCCCACCAGGCCGAACGCGGCCGCGGCGAGCGCGATGCCGCGGGCGTCGAGATGGCGGCGCAACGGCTGCGCCGTTTCATCGTCCATCCGGGACAGGCCAAGTCCCGCGATCAACGCGGTCAACGTCACCTCCGCCGGCGCCAACCACGCGGTCAGGGCCGCACCGAACGCCAGCGCCACCAGGAAGATCCCGGGATCCACCCCGAGGAGGCGACGGTAGCGACTCGCGAGCCACGCCAGTATGGCGCCGGCGACCACCGACGCACCAAGCGTGACCAGCGGTCCGCCGAACGCCATCGGGTGCACCGCCCCCGCGCTCGCGAGCGGGCGGACCAGCACCAGGACGACGGCGAACAGCAGGACCGCGGTGATATCGCGGAGCACATGAAGCCGCATCAGGGTGTCGCCCAGTGGACCGCCGGGGGCATCGACGAGGGTGGCCCATGCCAGCGCGGGCGCCGCGGCAACGGTGAGGGTGCCGAGCACCAGAGCCACCGCCAAGGCGTCGCCCGACGGCTGGTGGACCGTAAGCGGAAACCAGGGATGCACCGAAAACACGACCGCGGCTGTGAGCGCGAACGGCACGAACAGGGAAATCGTGAGGTAGCGCGCTACGCCATCCCCGCGGATCGCGGCTCCACGGATCGCCAGCCCGGCGCGGAGCGCGAACAACGCGATCGCGGCATCGCTCACGAGGCGCAGAGCGTCCGCCTCGTCCGCGCGCACCAGTCCGACCCACGCCGGTCCGACCACAATGCCGGCGGCGACGAACCCCGACACACGCGGCATCCGCCAACGCGCGGCCAGGCGGCCGGCGAGCTCCGCCAACACCACGACGATGCCAAGCGCGAGTGCGGCGCGCGCCACGAGCGGCGCCGCCGCGGTGAACCGATGCAGCAGTGCCAAGGCGAGGCCGAGCAAGAGCAGCGAGACAAGCGCGCGCATGAGTGGCCCAAATTTCGACGTGACAACGGGTTTTGACAATGCAAAACGGCGCCGGTATCTTCCGCAGCGATCCCCCATCCCCCGGCCCGCCCTTCCGGCCGCGGGCCTCCGAGGCACCCCAGGCTGACGGCGGCGCGCCTCAGCGCAGCGGCACAAGGCGACGATGGCGTTCGTTCATCTCCACACACACAGCGAATACTCACTGCTCGACGGCGCGAACCGGATCCCGGAGCTGCTGGACCGGGTCGTGGCCCTGGGAATGGACTCGCTCGCCATTACCGACCACGGCAACCTGCACGGCGCGTGGGCCTTCTACGAAGCAGCGAAAGCGCGCAACGTCCGGCCAATCCTCGGTTTCGAGGCGTACCTCGCGTTCGGCAGCCGGCGACTGCGCGAGAAGCTCCCCGACGCCCCCGGACCCTATTCCCACCTCGTGCTGCTCGCCAAGAACCGCACCGGGTACCAGAACCTGGTCAAACTCTCGTCGATCGGCTTTCTCGAGGGCTTCTACCGGCGGCCCCGCATCGACCGCGAGGTCCTGGAGCGCCACAAGGACGGGATCGTCTGCCTCGCCGCCTGCCTGTCGGGGGAGGTCGCCCTGTACCTGCGGCAGGGTAACTATGAAGCCGCCAAGGCGAGCGCCACTTACTTCGCGAGCCTGTTCGGCCCGGACGGGTTCTGGCTCGAGGTACAGAACCATGGACTCGAGGACGAGCAGCTCGTGACCAGCGGCGTGTTTCGGCTGGCGCAGCAGCTGGGGCTGCCCGTCGTGGCCACCAACGACGCGCACTACCTAATGAAAGAGGACGCCGAGGCGCACGACGTGCTCCTTGCCATCGGCACCGGCAAGGACCTCGACGATCCGAGGCGATTCCGTTTCTTCGGACAGGAGAGCTACGTCAAGTCCGAGAAAGAAATGAAGCCGCTGTTCCCGGACCACCCGGAGGTGCTGGCCGAGACGGCGCGGATCGCGGCGCTGTGCGAGTTCGATTTCGAGAAGCGCTACTTTCTGCCGCAGTTTCCGCGTCCCGCGGGGTTCGCGAGTGACAACGCCCTCCTGGTCCACCTCGCCGAACAGGGCGCCGCGGAACGTTACGGCGAGCCGTTGCCCACGCCGGTGGCGGAACGGCTCGCGTTCGAACTGGACGTCATCTCGCGCACCGGGTACGCGGGCTACTTCCTCATCGT
>JBOHST010000259.1:0-3368 GCA_050733375.1 Gemmatimonadales bacterium | reverse complement strand
GCCAGGGCGGGGTTCCGCTCGTGCTGGATCTCCGCCACCGTATCGTACACTACGACGTAGGGCAGCAGGATGTTCTGCGAGGCGACGTCTACCCACCCGTGGGGGCGCGGGCGCGCGGCCGTGGCACCGTGATACACATCGAACGCCAGCTGCGTGGTGCGGGGGACGTTGACGTAGCGCCGTTGCACCTGACTGAACACGATGCTGTCGCTCTCCGCGACCGGGCGGGGCTGCACGCGGCGCACCATCCCTTCGCTCACGAGGTAAGGCCCGAGTCCCAGCTGCTCCGGATAGTTCCCGGTCGTGGTCGCGAAAAAGAGGGGACGGCGGCCCAGCTGATGCTTCACGATCTGCAGCACGGCGAGATCGGACCGGAGCAGCGCGCCGGGGACCGGCAGCCGCTCGGGATCGAGCGTCACCGCGATTGGCCCCAGCGTGCCGCTCGCCGGCGCTTCGACCCGGATGTAAGGCGGCAACGAGTCTCCCGGCCCCGCGAGGTAGTACCGGCTCATCCATGTGTCGCTGGGCTTGGGCCACTCACGGTCGCGATACAGAGCCGGGGCCGAACCCGGCTGAAACGTCGCGAGGGGGCGGCGCTGCAATTGTTGCAGGTACCAGTTGGTGCCTGCCAGCGAGGTGACGAGCACCGTCACATCGCGACGCACTCCCTCCACTTCCTGCGCGTACCACAACGGAAACGTGTCGTTGTCGCCCGCCGTGACGATGATGGCGTAGGGATCGACCGACTGCAGCATGTCGCGCGCGAAGTCGCGGGCCATCGTCTCGTCCCGCCGCGAGGCGGTGCCGTGGTTCGTCGCGAGGGGCAGCAGGGCCAGGAGCAGCACCGGCGTGGCCATCGCCCAACGGCGCCGGGGCGCCGCAACGTGCTGCGTCAGCCCCTCCTGCACCCATTGCATCAGCGTCGCGAGCCCCATTCCCACCCAGACGCCCCACGCCGAGAACGCGGCGAGGAAGAAGTAGTCACGCTCGCGCACCTCGCGCGCCAGTTGCCGCTCGGGGTACTGAGAAAAGCCGTAGCGGAAATTCAGGTAGAAGATCAACGCCAGCGTGAGCGTGAGCATCAGGGCCGTCATCACGGCCGCCTGGCGTCGATCGGCTTTCCAGTGGCGCCACGCGCCGAGCAACCCCAGGAACCCGAACCCCGTGGCGAGCGCGGCGCCGAAGTGGGCCGGCAAATCGCGCCCCCACTGCCAGGTGAAATACTGCCACCACATCCCGAGCTGGGCCGCGAGGTCGGCCTGACGCTCGACCACCGACGGCTTGCCGAACTGCGCCCGTGTCAGGTGATCCAGCAGCGCCGGCCACGTCGTCACCTCGCCCTGGTTCAGGTAGGGATCGAGCTGTGCCCGGATCGGCAAAAACAGATACGCGGTGAGGGCGAACAGCGTCACGCCGAGGAGCAGCGCCAGGAACCGTGGCCGGAAGAAAATCCCCACGTCGGTCCGCGCGACGAGGACGAGGATCGCCGGGATGGCGAGCAGGCCCATCTGGTGATTCGCGCTCGTGAGCACCAACAGGTACCCGATCAGCACCAGCAGGCGGTCGGGACGCAGGCCTGCCGGGCGATCGGCCCAGCGGATCGCGAGCCACAGCGTGAGGGTGATCGACAACAGGCTGACCGTGTAGACCTTCTCGCTTACCACCGACTGATTCCAAACGGTGAACGCCGTCGCCCCGACGAGGGCCCCGGCGAGCGCGGCCAGCCGTCTCGGCACGATCGGCCCGACGATCGGCTGCAACCACCGCTCGGCGATCAGGAACCAGAGCCCGGCGGACACGGCGCTCGTGGTGGCGGCAAACAGATTGATGCGCGCCCCGTAGTCCGTCGCGAGCGGCAGCAGGCCCCACACGTGCGCCAGCAGGACGAACAACGGGTTGCCGGGCGGATGCGGGATCCCGAGCCCATGGGCGGCCGCCATGTATTCGGAGGCATCCCAGAATTGCGTCGTCGGGGCGAGGGTCAGGACGTAGAGCCCGAGCACCGCGGCGGCCGTCAAGGCCGCCCAGCGGTACGGGGGACGCTCCGGGCGCGGGTCGTTCATCGCCGCCTCCTAATGACGGAACTGTCGAACACCGGTGAACACCATGGCGAGGCGGTGCGCGTCGGCCGCGGCGATGACTTCGGCGTCGCGCACCGAGCCGCCTGGTTGGATGACGGCGGCGACGCCGGCGGCGGCGGCCTCGTCCACGCCGTCGGCAAACGGAAAGAACGCGTCGCTGGCGAGCACGGCGCCCGCGGGGTCGTGTCCCTGCTGCCGCGCCTTGTGGACCGCGAGAAACGAGGCGTCCACTCGCGAGGTCTGGCCGGCCCCGATGCCGATCGCCGCCTCGTCCCGGGCGAGCAGGATCGCATTGGACTTGACGCTCCCCACCGCGGCCCAGGCGAAACGCAGATCGTTCCATTCCTGGTCGCTGGGCGCCCGCTGCGTCACGACTTTCCACAGGGACTCTTGCGCCGTGTCGGTGGGCCGGAAGCGGTCCTGGGCCAGCAGCCCGCCGCGCACCCGCTTGAAGTCCAGGGTGGGGCGATCGTCCGGGCGCGGCAGCTCCACCACGCGGAGGTTCTTCTTCTGGCGGAACGCTGCCAACGCATCGTCGTGAAAGCGCGGGGCCACCACCACCTCGACGAACAGGTCCGCCATCGCTTCCGCCGCCGCGCGGTCCACCACGGTGTTGAAGGCGATCACGGAACCGAACGCCGAGACGCGATCGGTGGCGAGCGCCCGCCGATAGGCGTCCGTGGGGCCGGCGCCGAGCGCGATGCCGCACGGGGTGGTGTGCTTGATGATGGCGCAGGCGACGCGCTTCGACCATGGGAGGACCGCGGCAACGGCGGCGTCCACGTCGAGCAGGTTGTTGAAGGACAGCTCCTTGCCGTGGCGCTGCCGGAGGTCGCGCAGGCCCGGCTCGTCGCTCACATACAGCGCGGCGCGCTGGTGCGGGTTCTCGCCGTAGCGGAGCGCCTGCGCGCGATCGAGCACCAGGGCGAGGTGCGCGGCCAGCGTCTCGTCGGTTCGGGTGAGATAGCCCATAATCGCCGCGTCATACGCCGCGGTATGGGCGAAGACCTTGGCGGCGAGCGCGCGGCGCCGCTCGCGCGGGACGTCCCCCGCCTTCAGGTCGGCGAGCACGACGTCGTAATCCGCCGGCTCCACTACGACGATCACGGACTCGTGATTCTTCGCCGCCGAGCGCAGCATTGAAGGCCCGCCGATGTCGATGTGCTCGATGGCTTCGGCGTCGCTGACGCCGGCGCGGGCGACCGTCTCACGAAACGGATAGAGATTCACCGCGACGAGATCGATCGGGGTGATGCCGTGCGCCTGCATGGCGGCGACGTCTCCGGG